>JBBRNU010000180.1:0-7682 GCA_038230115.1 Chthonomonadales bacterium
TGATCATCAGCGACATAATCAGCAGCACGGTCAGCAGTTCGATCAGGGTCATGCCGCGCCGCGCGCCACGCCGGAAACGCCGGGACGAAGCGCGGACGAGCCGGACGCCCGACCGCTCGGCCTGCGCGCCGAGTAAGTTCTCGGTCGGCATTCTAAATTCCTCCTTCGGTCAGCGCGGTTTGCAGCTGAACCGAAACAATAGGGCGTTTATTGACATCCCTCGGAATCACGCCGAACCGATCAATTTCAGTCACTTTGACGGAGTAGCCAAGCATATTCAAATCCGGGCGGCTGTTCCCGCCCACGTTGGCATATCCGAACGTGGTTTCCACATAGTAGCGGGCGTTGGCAGGCTGAGCGGCGAGCGCGGCGGCTTCCACGTTCGACCCGCCCCCCAGTTCCTGAATGTTGGCGTCGTAGTAGCGAAAACCCAGAAGGTGCGGCGAGGTCCAGCCGCTGACGCTGTTGCCGGGCGCAGGGGCGCTGCTCGTGGTCGGAATGACGCTGCTGTACCCCATGCTGCGGGCGCGCTCCAATACCAGACGGGCGCACTCGTAGGCTCCGGCGCGCTCGTCGGTGATGATCGTGCCGTTGATCATGTAGGCCCAGACCGAAATCATGCCGGTCAGCGACACGACCAGAATCAGCGACGCGACCAGCAGTTCGATCAGCGTCAGGCCGGGCCGGGACACGCTTCGGTTCGTCCGACCAGGGCGTGGTGTTGGGTTAAGGAGCGCCATAGTTGTATAGGGGCTGACGCGGAAGTGTCAAATCGGTCGGCTCCACTTCCTGATAATTGTTGGAAAGGCGGTAGTACAGTACGTAATTGTTCAGATTGCTCGGCGGCTCCAGGGCGTTGCCGTTGAACCTTCCGTCTACGGCGACTTTGCCGTTGATGTAAACATGGTTACCGATCAACGCATTAGCCTGCACGTTGAAGTTGGGCGCCCCGGTGACAATGATGTCCCCGGCAGAATTGTTGGGGGCGGACAGGGCGTTCACGCCATACGCCAGCCCGCGCATTCCGGGGCCGAGAACATAGGCGTAGGTATAGTTGCCGAAGTTATTCACAGTGTAAAAATCCACGCTTCCGGGGGTAGTCGCGTCTACCTTGACGTTCGCCGGGTTCAGCGTGGGGCTGAACTCGATGGCCCGGCCCGTGTTGTTCAGCCAGATAATGCCCGGCTCCTGCTGATCGTGTACTTTAAATTTATTATCATCCACGACCTGAGAGTAGGCCAGGTTGGTAATCGTGATGTGGCCGTTGACCGATGGGCCGCCGGGCGGCGGAAGAATGGGAGCCGGGCCGTTTGTTCCGCCAGGCCCGATTTGTGTGGCTTCGGGGTTGCCGTCAATCAAAATGCGAATCGAGGTCGCCACCGTATCAATGGGCTGCATACCGCTATTGGTAAGCGGTATATCCAAAATCAGGACGTCATTCGGCCCCATCTGAATGTCGTGGAAGCAGTACAAATTTTTCTGCGGATTGTTGGTATCGGGGTCATCGGGGCGATGCCGCGCCGTGATTTTGATAACGCGCATTGGGACGCCGTTGATGGTGACGTTCGACTTGCTGAACTCGGCGTCGGTCAATTGCGTGACGGGCTGCGCGAATCTCTGATAGGCGGCCCCATGCTTTGGCGCGTTGCCGGGGCGGGCGACAGCGGGGGTGACCATGTACTCGATGCGGTCGTTGTCGTTGTTTGCGAGCGCCGCGCTGTTGATGTGCAGGTCGTCCGTGCTGCCGCCCTGATAGATATATTGGAGAATGTCGTCAATTGTGGGCCAGACGACGGGCCTGGGCAGGCGGGGAACGTCCCAGGCGTCGGCCCATCCGCTTGCGGCGTCCGCCACCGTCGCGCCCGCCCCGCCCAGGCGACATCCGGCGAACGTGCCATTGGGCGCGGGAACGATGGGCGGATCGGCCACGTAGCGCTCGACTGAGCCGTTGGTCCCGATGTAGCCGTGGGCTATCGAGCAGCCATTTCCGCCTGCGTCGGCGGTGAACTGAATTTTATTCAGGCCAAAGATAACGTAAGGTTCGCTCAAAAAAGTGGGCTGCCCGTACAGGCTGATGGCGCGCGTCACGCCGTCCACCGTGCCGGTCGCGTACAAAGCGAAGTTGCCGGGCGGCGCCCAGCGGGAAACATTGTCGGCGGCGCTGACGACCCAGACTTTGCTCGTCCCGTCGAGCGCGACGCCGGTATCGTTGGCGTTCAGCGCGCCGATTCGGGCGTGCGCGGCGTCGTAAGCGATGTTGTCATAATCAATGCGCCCCGGAACCGCGCGATGGTCGCCCGGCAGGTTGACGCGCGACATCTGGTTGATCTGCCAGTTGGCGGCGGCTTCGGCAAGATAAATCGGCTTGGCGTAGCGTCGGGTCGCTTCAGCCACGCCCCGGTGCGAGGCGACCATGCGGCCCGCGCCCAAAATCAGGATCGAGAGAACAGCCACCGCGATCAGCGCGTAAATCAACGCCACGCCGCGCCGCGCTTGCCGCGCGCGTCGCCGCATCGAAGGCCGGGCCGAACGAATGAGAGCGGGCGCGGATTTAGCAGAATACAATTTATGTCGAATCATGCAGGTTGACTTTCCGGCCGGTTCGCCAGATCGTTTTGGCTTCGCTGCCGTCAGCGCGGGCCTTTCAGGACGTTGGAAAGGTTGAAAATCGGCATGTACAGCGCCAGCAGAACGAAAAGCACGATGGCGCCCACGACGACGGTCAGCAGCGGCTCGATCAGGCGCGTCAGCTTCTGCACCGTATATTCGATGTCGCGCTCGTAGAACCGGGTCAATTCCGAAAGCATCTCTTCCAGATTACCCGATTCCTCGCCCGCCGCAATCATGCGCGTGACAATCGGCGGGAACTGCTTGGTCTGCTCCATCGGCATCCACAGCCGCGCGCCCTGCTGCACGAACTCGGCCACGCGCGTCATCGCTTCCAGAATAATGACGTTGTTGGCGACGCGCGAGGCAATGGTCAGCGACTGCAAAATCGGCACGCCCGCCCGCACCATTGCGGCGAGCGTGCGGGTCAGGCGCGCGGTCGCGATTTTGCGGTTCAGTTTGCCGAACAGCCACACGCGCAGTTTCAAGTTGTCCCACCGGCGCCGCCCGTCGGTCGTCTGGATGTAGCGGCGGACGCCGAAGAACGTTCCCAGCCCGATTGCCAGTATCGCGATGTCGCCCAGAGGATTGGTCGCGATTTCGCTGATGCGGATCAGCAGGCGGGTGATAGGCGGCAGCTCGGCGTGAAAGGCGTCGTAAAACTTGGCGAACTGCGGAATAATCGCCACGATGAGAAAGCCCACGACAAAAATTGCGGTCATCACCACGATGATCGGATAGGTAAAGGCGGCCTTGACTTTTTCGCGCAGTTCCGCCTCTTTGTCGAACTGCTCGGCGGCGGTATCGAGGGTCTCGTCCAGAACGCCGCCCGCTTCTCCGGCCCGGATCAGCGCGACATACAGATCGGGAAAGACGAGCGGGTGTTTCGAGACGGCTTCGGTGAAGCTGTTGCCGCCCAGAATATCGCGCCGCACCTGCCCCAGCGTTTCGCGCAGGTACGGGCTTTCCGACTGTTCGGCGACGGTGTGCAGCGACTCGTTGATCGGCAGACCGGCGCGCACGAGCGTGGCGAGCTGGCGGCTGAAAACCACCAGGTCGTTGATTTTGATGCGCCGTCCGCGCGGGCGGGCCGTCGTCTGACGCCCTTCCGGCGACCCGGCCTGCGGAATCGCGCTCGTCAGAAACAGTTCGCGCTCGCGCAGCAGTTCGCGCACCGTATCCACGTCCGCGCTCACGATGACGCCCTGCGCGGCGTTGCCGTTGCGGTCGCGGGCGGTATACGTGTAACTTGGCATTCAGCGACTCTCCTCAAGGCTTCGCAGCGAAACGACGCTTTCATTCACCTTACGGTCAGACGGATTCTTCCATGACGACGACGCGGGCGATTTCTTCCAGGGTGGTGATACCCTGCACAACTTTTCGCACGGCGGAATCGCGCATTGTTTTCATGCCTTCGCGAACGGCCATCTCGAACAAAGTCGTGCTGGCGGCGCGCTTCAGGGTCAGGTCGCGGATCGCGTCCGTGACCGGCATGACCTCGAAAACGGCGGTGCGGCCCTTCATGCCCCGGTTGGCGCACTTCACGCAGCCGCGCCCCTGCGCCAGCATGACGGGAAAGCCCTCGGTATGCGGCATTCCCAGGGCGTCGAGGGCGGTATTGGTCGCGGGCGTTTCCTCGCGGCAGGCCGGGCAAATGGTTCGCACCAGGCGCTGCCCGACCGTGCAAAGCAGGGCCGACGCGATGAGAAACGGTTCCACGCCCATGTTGAGCAGGCGGGTAATCGCGCTGGGCGCGTCGTTGGTATGCAGCGTCGAGAAGACCAGGTGGCCGGTAAGGGCGGCCTGAATCGCGATTTCCGCCGTTTCCGCGTCGCGAATCTCGCCGACCATGATCACGTCCGGGTCTTGCCGCACAAGCGTTCGCAGGCCGTTGGCGAAGTTGACGTTGATTTTCGGGTCTACCTGCGTGTGGTTGACGCCGGGCAGAATGTATTCGACCGGGTCTTCGATGGTGCTGATGTTGATGGTGTCGCGGTTGATTTTACTCAGCGCGGCCTGCAAAGTCGTAGATTTGCCCGAACCGGTCGGCCCGGTGACCAGGATCATGCCGTGCGGTCGCACGATATGCCGCTCGAAAATTTTGAACTGCTCGGAAAAGAAGCCCATCTGCTCCAGGCCAGTCTGCTTGCGGTTGCGCTCCAGAATTCGCATGACCGCTTTTTCGCCATACACGGTCGGCATAATCGAGACGCGCAGGTCGTTTTCGCGCCCGCCATCCTTATAAAGAATGCGGCCATCCTGCGGGCGGCGGCGTTCGGCAATGTCGGCGCGGGCCATGATTTTCACGCGCGACACGATGGCGAAGCGCAGGTAGGCGGGCGTCGTCAGGTGGTCGTACAGAATGCCGTCAATTCGGAAACGCACGCGCACTCGATCCTGCATCGGCTCGATGTGAATGTCGCTGGCGTCGCTGGCGACCGCGCTTTGAATGATGCTGTGAACCAGGCGGACGACCGGCGCTTCTTCGGCGCTGGAAAGCAACTCGTCAACGCTCGGCTCGACTTCCCAGGGGGCGCGCTCGGCGTTGTCAATTTCGGTGACGATGCCCTGCGCCCGCTTGCTGACGTCAAAGACCCGGTTGGTGGCGTCGTTCAGGTCGCCCTCGAACGCCAGAATGGGCGTGATGCGCCGGTTCAGCAGGGCGGCCAGCTCGTCTACGGCCCCCAGGTTGAGCGGGTCGGACATCGCGACCAGGACGTCTTCGCCCCGGTCTTTCACGGGCAGGGCGTGCAGGCGGCGGGCGCGCGATTCCGTAACCTGCCGGGCCAGTTCCATGTCAATTGGGTATTCGGCCAGCTCAACGAACTGGCATTTGGTGGCGGCTTCCAGATAGCGGCCCAGAACCGCGCTCGTGATGCAGCCCATTTGCAGGAGCGTTTCGCCCAGCCGCTTTTTCAGCCCGGCCTGTTTTTTCAGCGCCTCGTCCAATTGCGCCTGCGTCAGCAGGCCATCCATGACGAGCTGCTCGCCGAGCAGACTGCTGCGATTGTAAAACGGTTTCCGGCTCTCAAGCATCAAGCGCTCCCTCTGGCGCGGACAGCCTCGGCGCGAAACGCGCTCGCTTCCGTCCTGCGGTTACTACGCTTCCATTGCGCGGCGATGGCGCTTTTATCGGGCTTCGAGCGCGCGTTGGCGCTTCGATTGTTCGAGCGCGCGTTGGCGCTTCGATTGTTCGAGCGCGCGTTGGCGCTTCGACGGCACGACAATCGCGCGGGCCAGCCTCCGAGATACGCAGCAGGGCGATAAGCGGAAAAGAAAATAAAGATTCAGGGTTAAGGTTAGGATACCGCATGGCGAGAGATAATCGGAAGCGCAGGGGACTGTATCTCAAGCGTACCGGGTCGGCGCGGCTGTCGCGAGCGGGGCCAACAAGTCCGAACGAGTGCAGCGGGCGCGTCACGGCAGGGCGACGACTTTTTCTAGCGTGGCGGCGGACGACTTTGAGGACGTGAGAGCAGTCGGCCCGCGAGCGCCACACAGGAATTCGCGCTTACCCAAGAAGACGGCCTCGTGTCGAACGCGCGCGGGGGACGAGCGGAAGACGCTCGGCGCGATGACGTGGACTGCGCCCTCTGGCGAAATTCCTGACTGCTATGGCTACTTTCCAGGAAGTATATGCGAAATGCGCCAACTTGTCAAGTCTTGACAGTTTTTTTTACGCAAATTGTCGTTTTGAGTCCCTTATGTTTCCTTGCAAAGATTGCTGTGAGCGGCGCGGCAAGTCTGTTTGTTTCGTAATCGCGCGCCGGGAAAGTTCCCGGCGGCTGATTTAGCGGAAAGGGAGCGTCTGTCCTGATTATCGGACGGCGGCTATAGAAAAAATAGCGTCCGCCCCCCGCGCGGCGATAAGCGCGGCAAAGGGCGGACGCGGGCAGGGTAAAAACGCAATCCCGCTCGAACCTCAGCGGCGGCGCGACCGGCGCGCTCCAATCCCCGCCCCGAACAGGACGACTCCCGCCGCCAGCAGAGTAACCGCGCCGGGTTCTGGGGTCGGGGCGAATGCCAGCCCGCGGAAAACCTCGCCGGGGCCGGAAGTTTCCAGCGTCGTGAAGGCTTCCGAACCGGGCAGACTCGTCGCGTCCAGCGAGTCCGTGATGCTGACCAGGCTGGTCGGGTCCGGTTCGCCGCCGGAAATCGAACTGAACTGCGCGGTAATGCCATACAGCGTGACTTTATCGCCGTCCACTTTGCCGGTCAGGTTACGAAGGCCGGTCGTGGCGGTCGGCGCGGCATAGCCCGCGACCGTCTTGTTTACGTCCAGATCGAGACCGGATTGCAGCGTATACTCCCGCACCCATTCGCCGTTCGTCAATACCCATTTTTGCAGTCCGGCGAGCGGCGAAGCCGACAGCGAACCCGGCCCCTCGTCGGCGACGTACAGCGTCGTCGCGTTGGCGAAGAAGAGGCCAAACGGGTGGATCGTGTCGGTTCCGGTCGGGAAGCCGGGCAGCTCGACCGTGTTCTGGCTTGAACTGGCGGTCGTCGGCAGGCCCGAACCCACCTGAAAGACGCCGTTATTTCCGTTGCTGCCGCTGCCTTTCGCCACGTACAGGTTGCCGTTGAAAATCGTGAGCGCACGGAAATTATCGGCTTTGGCGTTGCCGGGGTTGGCGGTTCCCAGTTTCACCGAAGACGACGCGCCCACAGTCGCGTACCGCGCGCCAATCGTGCCAATCGTATTGGCGTCCTTGTTGGCGTTGCCAACCATGTATACCTGCGAACCGTCCACGCTGATAACGGCGCGGGGGTTGTCGCCGCTATAAGCGTCGCCCAGCACGGTAGAAACGTCTACGACGCCGTTGGCTCCGATACGGGCCACGTCGCGGTTGTAGAAGGGGCCGGAATTGGCGGCGGGATGGTTGGCAAGCGTGTATGAGTTGGAAACGCCCTGCGAACCGACCGCCGCCTGATACCCCATATAGGTAAGGTAGCGCCCGTCCACAGACAGCGCGAGCGCGCCCTCGGACTTCGAGCTGAAGCTGGTGGTGATGCCGGTATTGCTGGTGGCGCTGTTGGGCAGGGCGAGCGTGCTGACGCGCGGCGAGAAGGCGACA
>JBBRNU010000181.1:0-7668 GCA_038230115.1 Chthonomonadales bacterium
ACGGTCGTAAGTGAACAGAACGCCAACGCTGTCAAAGCCTCGAAAGGTTGGCGTTTCTTTTGTCTGCGCGCGGACAGAAGGAGCGTCGAGCAGAAGCAACAGACAGATGAGCGCACAGCGTTTTGCGAGGCGGGCGGACGGTTTCATTTTTATCTCTTAATCTTATCGGAACAGTGCGGTGTTGTGCAAGATTAACCGGCATCAGGGCGCTTTCCGAAAAGGGCGGGCGTCGAAGCAGTTGGCAATTGCCTTTGCCTTCTTCCCTTCGACGCTCGCCCCTCGGCTTCCTGTCGCCCCGCCTGCAAAACGGAGCGCCGACGCTTGCTGCTGAAGGCTACGGTTTGTAGTCACGCCAGAGCCAGCGCAAGGAGTCGGGCAGCAGGGCGTAGCCGTGATTGTCGCTGTGGAAGCCCTGCCCGAAAACGAACTTGTGGTCGTACCTGGCGTATTCCAGCGCCAGATTCATTTCCTGGTTGGCGAGCGGCCAGTTGCCATGCACGTTGTCCAGGTCGTTCGCGCCATCCTGCTGGAAGATGCGAATTTCTTTATGCGGCGACTTGCGGATCAGCACCGGATACGTGTTGCCGCCCTCTTTGAGCGTTTTGCCGGACGCGATGCCCGTAAAACTGCCGACCCACGACAAGACCTTGTGGAACTGATCGGGCCGCTCCCACGCCACCGTGAACGCGCAAATCCCGCCGCTGCTGATGCCCGCGACGGCCCGGCTCGGCGCGTCGTGGCGCAGCGGGCGCGTCTTCTCCACTTCGGGCAGAATTTCTTCCAGCAGGAACCGGGAATACTGGTCGGACAGTGTATCGTACTCGAAACTGCGGTTGTCTCTGCCGTCCGCGAACTTGCCGGGATTGATGAAAACGGCGACCGTGACCGGCATTTCGCCGCGCGCAATGAGGTTGTCGAACACGACGGCCACGCGGTCTTTGTACCACTGCCCGTCCTGAAAAATCATCACGCAGGCGGGCGTTTCGGCCTTGTACTGCGCGGGAACATAAACCCACCAGTCACGTTCCGTGCCGTCGAAGATTTTGCTATGCCATTTGGCCTGCGGCGTCACGACGCCGTGCGGAACGCTCGGATCAGCGCGGCTTTCGGCGGGCGGCGTGTACACCTCGAACTGCCCGCCCTCAATCGGCTCGCCCTCGACCTTCCAGTGGTAGCGGGCGGCGCTGCCTTCCGGCAGGGTCGTCGCGGCAGCGTAAACGCTCGTGCCGCCAATGGGCTTGAGCGCGAGGTGAAATCGGTTGTCATCCGACACGACTTCGGGCGCACGGGCCAGCCCGGCCCGATCCAGCGCGAAGGCGACCGTCAGCCCCTCGATTTTCGGATGGCCCTTCGCGAGCGCGTCCTTGCCGAACAGCGCGCGGACATTGTTCGCCAATTGCTCGGCGTCGGCCCCGGACGGGTTGGCGCTCAGGGCGGTTTCCAGCGCGCGGGGCGTCAGCGCGACATCGCGTTCCAATCCGTGCGCCGCGCTCGCCATCAGCGCCCCCAGCAGCAGCGTTCCCAATCCCAGCATCGCGCTCAGGTGCATCATTGTCCTCCTCGGTTCGTTGGTTCGTTTCGCAGGAATGTCTATGGCAGGGGTATTGCACGCCGGGCCGGGCGATTCCTGTTTTGCGGGAGGGCGTTTTTACCACAGAGGCACAGAGACACAGAGGTGAGATGCAGAGAGAGAGGGAGGGAAAGGGTATACTCAATGCGCGGCGTATTGCCGATATATCAGTGTGTGGAAATGTTTTTTGAGGCGTTTTTTCGGGCGTCCGGTTCGTATATAAGACTGTAGAGGACGCGAGAAGCGGGTTGAGCGGGCGCGGGGAAATAGGAGATTGGCGGCGATGGCGAACATGATGACAGGAAACGGAACGGTTGATCTGGCTCGCAAGCGCGCTGAGCGCTACGTCGGGGCCGGGCTGATGGACATTTACGACAAGGTGACGGAAGGCGAGCGGCTGACGTATGCGGACGGCGTGCGGCTGTATCAGACGCCCGACCTTTCTGCGGTCGGCTACCTTGCCAACCTGGTTCGCGAGCGGATGCACGGCGACAAAGCGTATTACGTTCGCAACCAGCACATCAACTACACGAACATCTGCAACAAGTTCTGCAAATTCTGCTCGTTTTACGCCAAAAAAGGCGGCCCCAAACCTTACGAGATGGACATGGCGATGGTGCGGCAGAAACTGGAAGCGCACCTCGACGTTCCGATTACCGAAGTTCATATGGTCGGCGGCATTGACCCGCGCCTGCCTTATCAGTATTATCTCGACCTGCTGCATACGGTGAAATCCGCGCGCCCCGGCGTTCACGTCAAAGCGTTCACGATGGTGGAAATCGTGGAAATCCAGCGACAGGCCAAAAAGCCGCTCGAAGACGTGCTGCGCGAACTCATGGCGGCGGGGCTGGACTCGCTGCCGGGCGGCGGCATCGAGATTCTGTCCGACCGCGTGCATCGGGAACTCTTCGACCGCAAATTGGACGGCGAGGGCTGGATGGACGTGGCGCGCATGGCCGCGAAAGTCGGCCTGACGCAGTACGCCACGATGCTTTACGGGCATATTGAAACGCTGGAAGAGCGCGCCGAGCATCTGGTCAAAATCCGCGCACTGCAGGACGAAACCCGGCATTTCGTCACCATGACGCCGCTGTCGTTCCACCCGGAAGGCACGGAACTCGAACACATCGCCCACCCGACCGGCTACGACGACCTGCGAAACATCGCGGTCGCCCGCCTGATGCTGGACAACTTCGCCCACATCAAATCGTTCTGGATTATGAACTCGCCGCAGATCACGCAGCTAGCCCTCTGGTACGGCGCGGACGACGTGGACGGCACGGTTCACGAGTACGAAATCACGTACAAGGACGGCGAGCATGGCAACAAGTCGCAAGTCCTGACCCGCCCGCAGATGATCAAGATGATTGAGGAAGCCGGACGCATTCCCATCGAGCGCGACAGCCTGTACCACGAGGTCGCGCCCGCCGAGGAGCCGCAAGCTCGCGAGCGCACTTTCCTTCCCCTGCCCGTTCTGGCGTAACTATTCGCGTCATTTCGGCTTTCTTATTTGAGCGGCCCGCGCATTCACAGCGCGCGGGCCGCTTTTTGCCGTCGCCGGGCTTCCATGCTATAATAGCGACAAAGCGACCGCGGGCTTTTCCGCATCGCGGCAAGGTCAGGAAAACGTCAATGGCAGAAAACTTGGTTTTGGACTCCCTCGAAATTCGCAATTTCCGCGCCTTCCGTCACCTGCAAATCCAGCGACTTGGTCGCGTCAACCTTATCACCGGCAAAAACAATGTTGGCAAAACGTCGCTGCTCGAAGCCCTTCTGCTTTATGCGCGCGGCGGTTCGCCAGCGTTGATCCGTGACCTGTTGGAATCTCGCGACGAATTGCGGGCCGGAGCGGAAAATTTAGCCCCGCGCCAACGAAGCGTTTATTGGCCGAGTCAGGTCGAAAACATCCGCTACCTTTTTCACGATTACCCCGACCTTTGGGGAAAAGTCGAGTCTGTATCTATTGGGCATATGCCTATCCAAAACGATAATCTTTCCTTATCTGTCCAATGGCAGATTAATCATTACGATACTCAGGGGCAACTTCAAAGTCGTTTTGTTTCCCCGCCAGTAAATGAATTCACGGATGCTGATGAAGCCGTGCCTTACCTGGTTGCAGAGCAATACGGTCGTTTTCTTAGCCGCATGAGCCTTATCAATGTTTTTGATGGCACATTCCCATTTACGCGCGAACCTAGGGAGTTGCCCGTCCAGTATGTCAAATCGGACGGTTTGAACCCCTATTTGATTGGGGAATTGTGGGATAAAATCGCGCTGTCGTCGTCAGAAGAGGACGTACTCGCGTTACTGCAACTCATAGACTCCCGCGTCAAACGGGTCAGCATCGTAGGAGAAGAGCGTACACAAGGGCGCGTTCCTGTTGTCTCCCTGATTGGCACGGAAGGGCGTTTCCCCCTCAAGAGTCTGGGCGACGGCATCAATCGCCTCTTCGGGATCGCCCTTGCGCTCGTGAACGCCAAAGGCGGCTTGCTGCTTTTGGACGAGATCGAAAACGGGATTCACTATTCGGTTCAGCCGCAAATCTGGAATTTCCTTTTCGAGGCTGCCCGCCGCCTGAACGTGCAGGTTTTTGCGACGACGCATAGCTGGGACTGCATTGCGGCGTTTCAGCGCGCGGCCCAGGAACACGAGGAAGACGAAGGCGTCTTGATTCGCCTGCAAAACCGGAACGGCGAAGTGGTCGAAACCCTGCTCGATGAGAACGAATTGGAAATTGCGGTTCAGGAAAACATTGAGGTACGGGGGTGAGGCGCAAACTTCTGGAATCGCGAAACGGCCCGAAAGACAAGTTGCTGCTTGTGGAAGGCTCCGACGATTTTCATTTGCTCGTAAGTTTGTGCATGAACGCCAATCTGCCCGAAGCAAGTTTCACGATTACGGAAAAAGAAGGGGTCGAAACGCTTTTGAGCGACCTGAGAGTTCGCTTGAAACTGGGCAATGAAACGGCGTTGGGCATTATTGTGGACGCCGACGAGGACGTTTCGACCCGGTGGCAGGCGATCAGGAATATTTTGTCGGAAGCAGGATACGAGAACGTTCCCGACGCCCCGGAACCGGCAGGAACCATCGTCACGCAGGCGGAGAAAACAACCGTTGGCGTCTGGATCATGCCGGACAATACTGTACCCGGTATGCTGGAAAACTTCGTTCGCTTTCTGGTTCCTCCCGATGATACGCTGTGGGCGCGCGTCGAGGCGTGCGTTGGACAGATACCTGCCGCGGAACGCCTGTTTTCCGAGGTCGCCCTGCCCAAAGTTCGTCTGCATACGTGGCTGGCGTGGCAAAAGGAGCCGGGAAAACCAATCGGGCAAGCCGTCACGAACAAATCCCTGCGCGCCGACGCGCCAGAGGCTTCGCAACTGATCGCCTGGCTGCGAGCGCTTTTTCAAATCGTGTGAAGTCTTGCCCGCATGAGGAAAAATAGGCCGGAGGGTAACCGAAAGAATCGAACTTTTGGCGGAAGCGTGGCGCGTTGACTTGCATCATCAGCCGCGTCCGTTCTGACCGGAAGCATGACGTTGGGAAAGATTTTGCCCCCTCTTCTTTTGTTTCGAGAGAGAGGGCGAGGCTTTTCGGGGCGGGTCAGGATTGGGTCGAAGCGGTTTTGCCGGTCGCGTCGCTGGCGGCGGCGTTCGTCGCGCTGGTCGTCGAAGCGGGGTTGTCGAGGGCCGCGCTCAGTTCCTGGAAGGCCGCCGCGACTTCCGGGGACTGCGAGCCGCCGTGATGATGGCGCCCGTGATGGCCGCCTTTCTTCGCCCCTGCGCTCGCCAGAGAAGCCCCGGCGTCCGGCGCGTTTTGCGTGTAAGCCGCTGCCGCGGGACTGGCGGGCGGTTGAGGCGGCTGCAGGGCGGACAGGTCGCCGCTCGCCGCCTGCGTGAACTTGCTGGCAAGCGCGTTGAGATGCTGCTGTTCCGCGCCGGTCGCGGTCTTCGCCGCGTCCTGGAACGCCGTCGCGACGTCGGTCAAGACTTGCTTGTACTTCGCCGGGTCGGTCTGCTGCAGCTGCTTCAGCTTGCTCAGGAATAGCGCCTGTTTCGAGACGCTGGCGGCCGCGGCGTCGCCGTCCGTGTCGCCGACGGCGCGGGTCGGCGGGGCGGGCGGAGCGCCCTGCGGCGGGTTGGAAATGCCGCTGATGCCCGATACGCCGGTCAGCGAAGCCCCGCTGAGGGTCAACCGTGACGTGTCAATGCCCAGACTGCTCATTCAATACCTCCCTGTGGGTAAAACAACCGCCATCCTATCGCGGCGGTCATTCCCAATAGTCGGTAACCGTCCCGGCATTTCTCAGGGCGTTTCTCGAGCCGTCGGCGCGACACGATTGCTTGCACAAGCGTTGCGGCAGCCGCTCCAATGCGCTGACATAGAGGGCGGATTTTCCCGCCCTCCAGCTCGCTTTACGGCCCGCTTCCGTAGGGATAAAAGGAGGCGGAATTGCCGTAACCGTTGCGCCTCGCCGCTGTCTAACAAAAAATAACGCGCAGCCCCCCACTCGTTCAGACATGCGCCCCCGTCTGCCGCCAATTTTTCCGTTATGTTTGAGGAGTTGAGGAAAGGGTAAGAAACAAGATGAATTCACCCGTTATAACGCGGCGCGTCGGCGCTGGATTGTCCCTGCTGGCAGTCATGGGAAGCGCCGCACTCGCCGCCCGCGCCGATCTTGTCATCGTCTCGCAAGTGACGGTAAGCGGCGCGGCCAACCCGGAACTGCGCGCCGGACGCGCGCCCGATACCGCCGTGTCTGACACGCCCGCCCCCGGCGCAAACCCGACAGTCTACACGCTAAAAACGTATTACAAAGGCAAACTGGCGCGCTATGAGATGCCGGATGGAACCGCCACGATCTACGATGGCGCGAAGGGGCGCGTTTATACGCTCGACCCGCAGCAGAAAACCTACCGCGTCGTGGCGATGAAGGACGCCCTGAGCCTTCCCGCCCCCATCTTGGCGCAGATGCCTATAAAAACCAACTTCGATATTCAGCTCACGCTGACGAAAACCGACGCGACCAAAACCCTGGCGGGCAAGGACGCGGAGCGTTACGAAATCATCGGCGCGGCGAAACCTCATTTCGAAGCCCCCGCCGCGCGACAGGGCGGATTCGGAAGCGGGCGGCGCGGTGGCGGAGGCAGACGACGCGGCGGAGGCGGCGGATTTCTTGGCGGCGGGTTCCCGGTCGCCCCGGAGCGGAGCGGGTTCCCGGTCGCCCAGGAACGCGGCGGGTTCCCGGTCGCCCCGGAGCGGAGCGGGTTCCCGGTCGCCCAGGAACGCGGCGGTTACCCGAACGGCGGCGACAGGCAGGGCGGTCGCGGCGGCGGAAATGCGGCGCGCGCGCTCCCCACCCTGCAGTTGGAAGGCGAGTACTGGCTGACGCGCAGCGACTTCCTGACTGCGGACGGCAAGAACACGACCCTCGCCCTGATACAGCCGACCGTGCCGAGCAGTCCCTTTCTCAAGGCGGTCGCGGACAGACTGAACAAGGCGAAACTGATTCCGCTCGGCAGCAACCTTACGCTTAAAACCACGATGCCGGGACGGGACGTCACCCCGGTCACCATCGTCACTGAAGTTCAGTCCGTCACCGACGCCCCGGCGGAAGCGTCCCTGTTCGTCGTGCCAGCCGAGTATCACATGGCGAATTAAGCGCGGGCATGGAAGACGGGCGGCGGGCTGGAAGCCAAACCTTAATCAAAAATTAACAATTGGGCGGGCGTTCGCGCGCGTAAACCGGGGCGGTTGGCACAAATCATGCAATCGTTCATCCTGATAAAGTTGCCGGAAAATGGGCAATTCACTTTACGCGCTTGTTTTCACAGGAGAAAATTTATGCCCTCGCCCCGCCCGCTCACCCGCCCGTCCCGCCATCGCAAGCAGGCTGCCGCCCAGTCGCCGCGCCACCGCGCAGTCACGGCTGCCGCGATATTTGCCCTGACCTCCTTCGCCAGCGGAGCCTTCGCACAGGCGTTCACGCCCGGCGACTTGATCCTCAGCCGCGTGGAATATCTCGGCGACCCCACGATTTTCAACAATCCGAATGTCGGCGGCATCAATGGCGCAATTTTTCTGGACGAATTTGCGCC
>JBBRNU010000182.1:0-7665 GCA_038230115.1 Chthonomonadales bacterium
AGGCCGCGCGCCGCCTGTCAAGCGGTTTTTTGCGCCAATCAGGGCCAGCGCATTTTGCAACGCCGGCCCTTGACGACAGCGGGCTGACAAAAGCCCCTCCGGGGATTGGAGCGTCAATCCTCGGACGGCGCATCGGGCGTCTGCCCTTGCCAACTTCCCCGATTCGGGTCATAGACGAATTTTCGTTTGCTATGATCCTGGAAGAACGAAACGGTCGTGTCCGCGGGCAGCCAGGTATTGATGTCGAACTGCGCGGCTTCCTGCGGCGCTTCGCTCGCTTTGACGAGCCGATACTCCATCACGCGCCAGCCTCGCCCCGCGTTATCGAGTTCGGTTTGCGTGAAGCGAGACGCCAGCCAGCAGCCGGCGAACCGTTCGTGCTGCGCGTAATCCCATTGCGCCATCGTGCGCGAACCGAGCAGCGCTTTCATCCCCAGAACCTGCGGCTTGCCGTTGACCATGCGGAACCGAACCTGCCCCGCGCGGTAGATCACGTTCGGCGTGTCCTGCTCGCCCTGCACGTCGTGGATCGAGGGAACCTGCCCCGTCGCCGTTACTTCCGCGCCCGGTTTCGCGGCGAGCGCCGCTGTCGTATCGGCGTTTTGCAGCAGGGGACCCCCCGCGATTCCCAATCCCGGCAGCGGAAAGTCGGTGGCTCCCCAGAGATTGCGGCCGGTGAAAATTCTGGCGACCGGATTACGGGCATAGTACTGCAAGCTCTGCTGACCGTCGTAAAGATAGATGGCGCTGGAGGCCACAGCCTCGTCGCCCGCCTCCTGATTGTCGCACCGATCCAGCAGTTTCCCGTCGCGCGCCGAGATGGTGACGAGATAATGATGTCGCTGCGGATTGTTGCCAAGGCTTTTCGCGCTCTTTTTGTAGCCGTCATCGGCTTCGGCCTGCGTCATTTTTCCCTGACGCACGGCGAGCGCGTAGCCGGTTCGCACGCTTTCCAGCATTCTTGCCAGCGTCTGGGGCGATGTCGTGACGCGCTCCCTCACGTCATAGGTCAGCGTGAAGGCGTCGGGCAGCTGCGTACCCGGCAGAGAAGCGGCCCCGGCCTCCGGGTTCGGTTGCAGTGGCAGTATCCTGACGCCCTCGGCCTGCGACAGCGCCGCCAGCCTCGAAAACGCGCCCCCGTTTTTCGCCAGCGCCAGCCCGCTCAGGGTCAAGACCACGCCCGCGACGGGCAAAGCGACGAGTTTCAATTTCATGATTTTCATGGCGCGTAAGGTGCCTTTCGCAAAATCGCGACTGCGTGAAGCGGGCAAGGCGGCAGGCGCTGCGCCGGACAGCGGGCCGTGCGTGAGAGCGGCGACGAGGCTTGCGGGAGCGGCCTGCGCGCTGTTTTCCAGCAGCAGCGCGGCGAGCGCGGCAGCCGGAACTACCATTCCCGCTCTGGCGAGGTGGCGGCGCATCTTATCGAGCGCGCGGCCCACGCGCATTCGCGCCGCATCTTCTGATAATCCGAGCGCCGCGCCAGTCTCGCGCAGGCTGCATCCTTGAAAGAACCGCAGCAGGACGACCTCGCGCTCTTTTGCGTTGAGAGCCGCAAGACTGTCGTTCAACAGCGGCTCGATCTGAGACCATTGCGTGGCCGCCTGCGCGTCCCGCTCGTTTTCACGGGCGGCCTGAGACTCATAGTGCATTCGCCGTCGTTCCTTTCGCAGCGCCTCGCGGGAGGCGAGACGGGCCGTTTTGAACAACCAGACCGGCAGGGCGGCTTCGGCGCGCAAAGACGCCGCCTTGCGCGCCAACACCAGGAAGACGTCCTGCGCCAGATCAGGGTCGCGCACCTCGCGGCGGCAGGCCGCATAGACGAAGTTGACATACCGGCTGACGAGCGTCCCGAACGCTGCCTGCGAATTGCGCTCGGCATACGCGCGCAGCAGGTCGCCATCCGACGCTGTTTTGGTCTGGCGCTCCAACGAATCCAAATCCATCACCATCACCGGGCTTCTCCTTTCTCGTTCTCGTCTAATAGCGACCGCTCCCCCGAAAAACCGAACGCAGACGCGCAAAAAAAGCGGCAGACGCGGCCTTCTCCTTGTTCGCGGCGCGTTTTCGCTTTGCCTGGCGGCTTGGCGTATTTCCGCTTCGCGCCGCGCTTGCGTGCCAAACCCACTGTCTGAACGTTCGCCGCCCGGTTGACCCGCCGCGCGCGAATGGGCTATACTGTTAAGAAAGTATTAACGTGCGACCGGGAGACCAGCCTTTTGATGGAGCCGCGCCTGTACCGTGACATGGGCCTGAACGACGGCGAGTATCAGCAGATACTCGCGATTTTGGGCCATAAACCGACCTTGACCGAACTTGGGATGTTCGCGGTCATGTGGTCGGAACACTGCGGCTACAAGTATTCGCGCCCGGTTCTCGCCCTGTTCAAGAACTACAAGGCGGCGCAGGAGTCGGGCGCGCTCGAAAACGCAGGCGTCGTGCCGCTCGACGACAAATTGGGCATCGTCTTCAAGGTCGAGTCGCATAACCATCCTTCCGCTGTCGAACCGTTTCAGGGCGCGGCGACCGGCGTGGGCGGCATTCTGCGCGACATCTTCACGATGGGCGCGCGGCCCATTGCCAACCTCAATTCTCTGCGCTTCGGCCCGCTCGACGACGCCCGCAACCGCTACCTCTTTGAACACGTCGTGGCCGGGATCGCGCACTATGGCAACTGCGTCGGCGTCCCCACCGTCGCGGGCGAAATCGTTTTTCACCCCTGTTACAGCGGCAATCCGCTCGTCAACGCCATGTCCATCGGCGTCGTGGAACTCGACAAAGTGGCGAGCGCGTCCGCGAAAGGCGTGGGCAATCCCGTTGTGTACGTTGGAAGCGCGACCGGCAAGGACGGCATTCACGGGGCGACCTTCGCCAGCGTGGAACTCGGCCCGGACAGCGAAAGCAAGCGCCCGAACGTGCAGATGGGCGACCCGTTTCTGGAAAAACTGCTGATCGAGGCCACCCTCGAAGCCCTCGAAACCGGCGCGGTCGTCGGCATTCAGGACATGGGCGCGGCGGGTCTGACCTGCGCCACGAGCGAAACGGCCTCGAAAGCGGGCAACGGCATGGCGGTTGACGTGCGGCTGGTTCCCCTGCGCGAAGCGGACATGACGCCCTATGAAATCATGCTGTCGGAGTCGCAGGAGCGAATGCTTTGCATCGTTCAGGCGGGGGCCGAGTCGCGCGTCATGGACATTTTCAAAAAGTGGGGTTTAAACGCCGCCGTCATCGGTCAGGTCACGGACGACGGCTTCGTGCGGGTTCGGGACAACGGCGAAGAGGTCGCCTGCGTTCCCGCCAACGCGCTCACCAACGAATGCCCCACCTATTATCTGGAAGCCGCCGAGCCGGATTATATCGGGCGGCTGCACGCCTTTGACTTCGCCACGCTGCCGGAACCGCAATTCAGCGACGTCAGGCTTGAAAAGGGAACCAGGCGTGAAGACGGTTTGGAGAACGAGGACGACGCTGCGCCCCCGGCCCAACCCGCGAACTCGCAGAACGGAAATTTGGGCGACGACAGCGCCGCCGACCGTCCCAACAGTTATGCCGGGGCGCTGCTGAAATTGCTGGACTCGCCCACAATTGCCAGCAAAAATTGGGTCACGGAACAATACGACAGCATGGTGCAGACGCAGACCGTGTTTCTGCCCGGTTCCGACGCCGCTGTCCTGCGAATCCGAGGCAGCGAAAAGGGCATCGCCGCCAAGCTCGACGGCAACGGACGCTATGGCTATCTCGACCCCTTTGTCGGCGGGCAGATCGCGGTTGCGGAAGCCGCGCGCAACGTCGCCTGCGTGGGCGCGCGGCCCGTCGCCGTGACCGACAACCTGAATTTCGCCAACCCGGAAAAACCGACCGGCTTCTGGCAGTTCCGCCGCAGCGTCGAGGGCATCGCGAGCGCGACCGAAGCCTTCGACACGCCCGTCGTTTCCGGCAACGTGTCGTTTTACAACGAGACGCCCGACGGCCCTATCTTCCCCACCCCGACGATTGGAATGCTCGGCATTCTCGACGACGTAAACCGGCGGTGTCAGGCCGGGTTCCGCGAAGACGGCGAGGGCGATTCGCTGATTTTGCTGACCGCCTACGACGATCCGACCGGGGGATTGGGCGGCAGCGAATATTTAAGCGTCGTGCATGGCGTGGAAGCGGGCGTTCCGCCCCGCGTTGATCTGGCGCAGGAACGGAAGTTGTGCGATCTGCTCGCGGCCTGCATCGGCGAAGGATTGTTCGCATCGTGCCACGACTTGTCGGATGGCGGTCTGGCCGTTTGTCTGGCCGAAAGCGCGATTTTGAGTCGGCAGGGGGCGTCTATTCTGCTCAATCCCGCCGATTTTACCGACGCGCTTGCGCCCTCCGCGCATCTTTTCGGCGAGGCGCAGGGCCGGGTCGTCGTCACGGTCCGCACCGAAAAACAGATCGCCCGCCTGAAGGAGCGCGCTCAGGCTCGCAATATCCGCGCGACGTGGATTGGAACCGTTGGCGGCGAAGAGTTGCGAATTGGCTATGGCCCGAAAACGCTGCTTGAAATCCCGGTCGCCACGCTCGCCCGCGTCTTTTACAACGCCCTCCCGCGCCGTATGAAAACCGGCCCGGTCGTCGCTGAAGTCTTGAACGCCGCCGTCTGATTACACTTGACCGCCCGCGCTGAATGAGGAGAGGAACACGAACGGGAATAAATCCCCGTTCTGAAATGCGTAGCCCGCCCGCGCGGGCTAAATGCAAGGCGCCTGCGCGGGCTAAAATACGCGCTCTGACTGAAGGCTATTTTGACTGGTCTGCCTTCGCGAGTTGAAAACGCGCTCTGATAATCGGCATTGGCATTGCAGGCCACGCAGGTGGTCTGTGCATTTCAGAACGGGGATTTATTCCCGTTCTTCCCGCTCTATCCCTGCGCCATGCAACTTTGAACCGGAGCGTAACGTAGAAAAACATCGGTCAGAAAAACATTCGCTCGAATTGAAATTCGGATGGAAACCGGCTTTTGCCGCCGGATGAGAAGAATGAGACAACGGCGACTTGCGGGTCGCATGACGCAATTCAGGGAAGCGCGGCGGGTTCCGCTTCACAACACAACCGTTTCCGTCCCATTCGGTTTTTCTCGGCGGGCCTCCGCTTCGCAGTCGTTTCGGGGGTCGCCCTGTGTGCAAGGAGCCTTGTTCATCATGCCACCCTTAGCCCTGCCGTTGCAAGAACGCATCCTTCCCCTACTGCCCGCCCGCCCCGTATCGGACTATTCCGACGACGAATGGGAGCGGGACAACCCGAAAGAAGAATGCGGCGTTTTCGGCATCTTCGCGCCCGGCGAAGAGGTCGCCCGCATCACGTTCTTCGGCCTGTTCGCCCTCCAGCACCGGGGGCAGGAAAGCGCCGGAATCGCGGTTTCCAACGGCAGAACCATTCAAGTTCACAAGGCGATGGGCCTGGTTACGCAGATTTTCGACGAGGACACGATTACCTCCCTGCCCGGCATCAGCGCAATCGGACACACCCGTTATTCGACAACCGGCTCCAGCGTTCTGTGCAACGCGCAGCCCCTCGCCAGCAATTCCCGCGTCGGCGACATCGCGGTCGCGCACAATGGCAACTTGGTCAACACGCGACGCCTGCGCGAAGAGCTGGAAGCCGAAGGCTGCGTTTTCGAGACCAGCAACGACAGCGAGGTTATCGCCCAATTGCTGGCCCACCTGCACACCGGGTGCATCGAAGAGACGGTGCGGCAGGCGATGCAGCGGCTAGAAGGCGCGTATTCGCTCGTGGTTCTGACGCCCGACAAGCTCATCGGGGTGCGCGACCCGTATGGCGTGCGTCCGCTCTGTCTGGGCCGCATCAACGGCAGCAAGTATGTTCTGGCGTCCGAATCGTGCGCGCTGGTTCCGGTCGGGGCGGATTACCTGCGCGAAGTGGAGCCGGGCGAGGTCATCATTATTGACCGCGACGGGCAGCGCGAAATCCAGGCGGTTCCGACGATCCGGCACGCGACCTGCCTGTTCGAGTTCATTTATTTCGCGCGCCCGGACACGATGCTGTACAACCGCTCGCTGCACGAAGCGCGGCGGCGGATGGGGCAGGAATTGGCGCGCGAGCATCCGGTTCCCGGCGCGCATGTCGTGATTCCGGTTCCCGACACCAGCACCCCCGCCGCGATTGGCTACGCCGAAGCCTCCCGGATTCCCTTCAACGAGGGCGTCATCAAAAACCGCTACATTCAGCGCACCTTCATCCAGCCGAGCCAGCGAATGCGCGACATGGGCGCGAAAATGAAGTACACGCCGCTCAAAGAAACCCTCGCCGGGAAAAAAGTCGTCGTCGTGGACGATTCCATTGTGCGCGGCACGACGACCGGCAAACTGGTCAAGATGCTGTTCGAGGCGGGCGCGCTGGAAGTTCACGTTCGCATCACGGCCCCGCCCGTGAAAAATCCCTGCTACTACGGCATTGACATGGCGAATCAGGACGAGCTGGTCGCGGCCCGCCATTCCGTCGAGGAAATCCGCCAGATAATCGGCGCGACTTCGCTGGGCTACCTCTCCCTGGAGGGCGTGGTTCGCGCGGTCGGGATGCACAAAGACAAGTTTTGCCGCGCCTGCTTCGACGGCAAGTACCCGATTCCTGTCCCGCAGGATGTTCGCAACAGCAAACTGATGCTGGAGCGACAGCGCAATGAGGACGAGGGCGAAAATCAGGAGGGCGGCCCCGACGACGGCTCGCCCGATGCCGACTAGTTAAAAATCACTGACGGGGAACAATTCACCTAAACCCCCGGCCCCCTTCGCCGCCAGGGATGGGGGCCGGGGGTTTAGGTGGCTGCCACCTAACGCGCTCGGCCAATTTGGAAACGCTTTCCATGCGCCGCCGCGAAATGCAATGCGGTCGAAGTTTTGAACCCGTTCGCTTCCGCGCTACGTCAGAATAACGTCGGCAGGAACGCGCGCAGGCTCAACGTCTCCGCTCGCGTTTCGCCCCTTATTCGATGTTTGATCGGAAGCCGCAGGGAAAAGGTAAACGTCATGTCCGCGCAAGTCAACCCGCTTATTCGTATCCCCTCGCCCGCGAAGGCCGCGCTGGTTCTGTCGGCAGCGGCGGGCGCGCTCGTCGCCAGCCGCTATTTTGGGGCGCGTAAAATCAGCAGTTCCGAGCGACTGGCCGAAGCTCTGCTCGAAACCGAGCGCCTGAAAAGCGCCGCCAGCCGTCTGCCCGATGCCAGCGAAGCCGCGCTTGCCGACTGCGCCGGGTACATTATCGCGGTCGCCCTTCGCGCCGGGGAAGGGCTTGGGCTTGCCAGCGGCATGGACGATCCGATTGGCGCGAGCCGGACGCACACACACCCTTATACCCGCGCCGCCGTTACCGTTCTGACCGAAACCAACGCGCCGGAACATGTTCTGACGTATGCGGTGACGCTGCCGGACATCGGCGAAGTGCGCGGAACGCGCCGGGTCGGAGCCTTGCAGGTAACGGGATTATCGCCCTCGCGCTCCACGCCCGACGTCTTGCAGATCACGCTGGGCGACGACTATTCGGCTCAGATCGAGACGGAATTTCAACTCTCGGAAGCGCTCGTAACCGGACATGGGCGCGTGTTCGGCGCGGCCACCCTGCGCGATAATCGCGGGAATGTCGGCCGCCTCAACATCGGATACGACGGCGCGATTGCCGGAACCA
>JBBRNU010000183.1:0-7646 GCA_038230115.1 Chthonomonadales bacterium
CTGTCCGCCCCGAGCAAGCATTCGCGGGCGCGTCGCGCGGTCGTCACGTCAATTCTATGCGGTTAGACGCGCCCGGACGTGCAAAGGTTACGCGCGCGAGCGGAAAGGTGAGAGGGTAAGAAGACAGGAGGTTGAGCAGGTCGGGCAGGAGAACGGCGGGCGCGCAGGGAACTTGCCGGGCGAGGGCCGAGAGTTGGCAGACTGCGAAGAAATTCATTTCGTCGCCGCTTGGCGCCATAGGTAAGACTGGAAGGGACGCCTTCCGAAAAACCGCTCAGGAGATAACGACGTGAGCCAAAGCGAGCCTTTGCGCGTGGGCGTGCTGGGAACCGGCAACTGGGGCCGGGTGCATATCGAGGCCTACTGGCGCAACCCGAATACCACGCTCGTGGCGGTCTGCGGCAGCGCCAACCGCGAACGCGCCGAACGCATGGCGGCGCTGTACGGCGCGAAGGCGTATCTTGATTTTGGCGAGATGCTGGCGAAGGAGAATCTCGATCTGGTCAGCGTCATTACCCCGGACGACCGCCATTATCAACCCTATCGGCAGGCGCTGGAAGCGGGCGTCCACTGCTTTTTTGAAAAGCCGCTGGCGATGAACGTGGCGGAAGGGCGGGAGCTGGTCGCCCTCGCGCGCAAACAGGGCGTGGCCTGCGGCGTAAATTTCAACCACCGCTACGCCACGCCGTTTCAGCTCGTCCGGCAGCACGTCGAAGAAGGAAAGCTGGGCCGTCCGCTGCATCTGCACTGGCGGTTTACGGGCGGTCACTACCCGGAGCGCCAGACCGACCCGCTCGCGCACCTCCTTTATATGCAGTCGCACGGGTTCAATATGCTGGAAACGTTCGGCGGGCCGATTGTTGACATCGCGGGCTTCGCCGCCGATCCGCGCGGAACCGGGCAGTACACGACGGCGACCCTGAGTTTGCAGTTTGCGAGCGGCGCGGTCGGCTCGTTCGTGGCGAGCGTGGATGGCGATTACAAAGACCCCGACATTTATCAGTTCGAGATGACGGGCGAGCGCGGGCGCGTCAAAGTGGACGACACCATTCGGCGCTTCGAGTTCGCGCCGCGCCCCGAAATCGTGCAGGCGCATCAGGAGCAGAAGGGAGCCGAGTCGCTCGCGCTGGTCTGGAACAGCCATTTCTTCGACGACGAAAGCCGCGACTTCGGGCGCACGACCGACCGCCACATCGCCGCTTTCGTGCAGGCGCTGCAGGCGGGCCAGCCGGAGCCGATTCCCATCGAGGAGGGTCTGAGCGCGCTCGTCGCCGGGCAGATGGCGATTGACCGCGTGAAGCGCCTCGCCTGACGTCTTGCAGGAACGGGATGGACAAGACCGGGTCGGTAAATACAAGGCTGTAGGAGAAAGACTGTGAAGCGAGTGGCGGTATTTTGCGGGTCGAGCGAAGGGGCGCGTCCGGTGTATCGCGAGACGGCGCGCGAAACCGGCGCGATGCTGGCGCGGCGCGGGATTGCGGTTGTTTATGGCGGCGGGCGCAGCGGGCTGATGGGGGCGGTCGCCGAGGGCGCGTTGTCCTCTGGGGGCGAAATTACCGGCGTGATCCCGCATTCCCTGATGCGAAAAGAGTGGGGGCATGAGGAGCTGCCGGATTTGCGGGTCGTGGAAACCATGCACGAGCGCAAGGCGATGATGGCTGACATGTCCGACGCTTTCCTCGCGCTGCCCGGCGGCTGCGGCACGTTCGAGGAGTTTTTCGAGGTGTTGACGTGGGCGCAAATCGGGCTGCACCGGAAGCCGGTCGCGCTGCTCAACGTGGACGGCTATTATGACCCGCTGCTGGCCCTGCTGGATCACGCCGTGACCGAGCGCTTCGTGCGCGCCGAACACCGCCGTCTGGTGTTGACCGACAGCGACCCGTCGGCTCTGCTGGACGCGCTCACTCGCGCCGCATCGGGAAATTGACGGCTTTTCTTCCAACCCCGTTTGAATTCAACCGCCTTGCGGCGCAGTAGTAGGGGCGCGGGCTTGCCCCGCCCTGTACTGCTTGCCCGCGCCCCTACGAACGTTTGTTCGGATGGCGCTTCGTCCGCATTTAATCCGCGCTGGCGGGCTTCCAATCGTAATTGGAGCGGCCTACCAGTTCCTTTTTGACGACAGCGCCGTTTCGCTTCACGATTCGGTACAGCGCGGCTTTAGCCCGTCGTGGGCCTAATCGCTGCGCGTTGACAACGATGCGCGTCTGACGACGGGCGCTTTTTGCGCCGTACAGCGTGGCGATGGCGCGGTTGTTGACGAGATGGTAGTCAATGTAAATCGGGGCGGGCGTGTCGTTTTTGAAGCGCATGTCGAGCCGCTTCCAGGCGACCGTCGCGTCGCGTCCGATGGGCAGGTAGGGAATCGGCTCGGCGTGCGTATGATATTCGAGGATCGGCAGGCCCGCGACGAGAACGGCGTTGAACAGCGTGCCGGTCACCTGCGAAACGCCGCCGCCGATGCCGGGAACCAACTTGCCATACTCGATGACGGGCGCGGTGCGATAGCCGCGCGCCTGGGTTCGCTCGCCGACGGTAGCGTTCATCGAATAAATCTGACCGGGCGCAAGAACCGTGCCGTCAATCGCCTGAATCGCGATCCGCATGTTGTTGACGCGCTTGACGGCAGCGGTCTTGAACTTCGTGACAAAGCGGCTCAGGCGAGCGTCAATGCCTTTAAGTTTGTTCGCCGCGACTTTGCCCGGACGCTTCGTAACGCGCAGGGGCAGGGTCGTCGCAGTCGGGTTCTTCGCCAGCAAGTCCGCCAGGGTTTGCGCCGAGCCGGGAGCGTCCACGACGCGCGCCTGCTGTCCGGGCCGGATCGTGACCCGCCCGCCGCGCTCGGTAATCACAGTGTTTTGCGCGGGAACCGACAGGGCCGGGGCGAGGGCGCGCAAGGCGCGCTGCAATTTCGCGCGATCCGCCTTGAAGCGCAGCGGAACGCGCGTCGCCCCGCCCTTCGCCTGCGCGACCATTCCCGCCACGTCCAGCCCGACGCCCAAATCCCGCCGCTTGCGCGTGACTATCTTCGGCCCGTTCGCCAAGATTACGGGCCGGTTGAGTTTGGCGTCCAGTTTCTGCAAGAGCCGCCCGCGCGCCTGCAGCGCCGTCAAGCCTTTCACGGAAACGCCCGCGATGGCGACCGCCCCGAATTTTTCCGTATCGTCTTTGTCTTGCTTGTCCGGCGGCGTCGCGTCCTTCTGTTTCGCGCCGCTTTCCGGCTTCGGAGCGGGATTTTGTTTTGTATCGGCGTCCTGCGGCGCGGCGCAAACCGGGCCGGGCGCGAGCGACAAGAAAAGGGCTAAGACGAGCAGGCGGATTGTGTTTGTCATAAATTCCATTACGGGGCCGGAGCGGTTTTGTCGGCGAAAAGGCGGGCGAGGCCGGAGGGTTTGAGGCCGGGCGCGACGAGCGAGACCGTCTGGCCTTCGGCGGCGAGAATAGTCTCGGCGGCGCGGAAACCGCTGCGAGCCGCGCCCTCCATCGTCGAGGGCCAGCCGGTCTGCGTCCATTCCCCGGCGATAATCAGGTTGGCGAGCGGGCTGCGCTGATCGGGGCGCAGGGCTTCGACGCCGGGCAAGGGCGAAAGCGTGGCTTTGGGCCAGCGAATGACGTGCGAGCGCACGACCTGGGCTTCGCGCGCGTCCGGCACGCACGCGCGCACGTCGGCCAGAACCCGCGCCAGCAGGTCTTCTTTCGGCAGACCGCTGTACTTGCGCGACGCGCTGATGACCATGCTGAGGTAAGCGTTTTCGCCTGCCGGTCGGTCGAAATTCGCGTTCTTGTTGAAAATCCACTCGGTTTCGCGGTCAAGCAGGGCCAGCGCGGGCGGGCAGTCCAGCGGGCGGTCGAACCAGAGATGAATGCCCGCGATGGGCGACAGTTCGAGTCCGCGCAGGTTCTCCCAATAGGGAACGCCCTGCGTGATTTCGGGCGGCAGGAGTTTCAGCAGCAGGTCGAATTGCAAAGCGCTAACGTAGTAATCGGCCTCGACGCGCTCGCCGTCCTGCAAGGTCAGGCCGGTCATGCGCCCGTTCGCCCCTCCTGCAAACTCCATCGTGTCCACATTACAGCGGGTACGCACGCAGCCGCCGCGCGCCTTGAGATACGCGACTGTCGGTTCGGTGTAGAGCGTGCCGAGCGGAACTTTCGCGATGCCGAAATGAAAGGCGCGGGGGTGCAGAAGGAAGCCGTCGCGGAAGATTTTGAAGGCGTGCGTGCAGGAAATGCGTTCCAGTTCCTCGTTGCAGGCGCTCACGAGAATGGGCCGCCAGAAGCGCGCGAGGGCGCGCTCGGTCTGCCCCGTCTGCTGGAACCAGTCGGCGACCGTCGTGGCCTCGTAACGGGCGTTGGGGCGGGCTTGCAGCATAGCGAGCATAGCCCGCCCGATGCCGATTTTGTCTCGCAGGCCGAGCGAGCGGAAGCGCAGAAATGAGAGTGACGTATGCAGGGGCGCGGGCAGGCCGCAGTTTTCGATGACGGAGCGCCGCCCCGCCCCATCCAGAAATTCCAGGCGGTCGTGGTAGCGGATTTGATCGTAGACGCCCAGCCGTTCCAGGAGCGCGGCCAGGTTCGTGCAGCAACGCATCGTGCCGTGCTGACACTCGTCGAGTCGCTCGCCGGTTGCAGGGTCGAGAAACGACGACGCCCGCCCGCCCAGCAGAGGCCGTTTCTCGAACAATTCGACGTGCATCCCCGCTTCGGCCAATGCGACCGCAGTGGCAATGCCCGCCACCCCTCCGCCCACAATCGCGACCGTTTTTTGCGTCATGATGTCACGTCAAACATTCTTACCAGCAAATTTTACGAGGCGGCGCGACGGAGGCGGCTGCCGATCCAGGCCCGCGCCACGATGCCCAGTTTGCGCGGCGTGCTGACCCGCGCGCGGCGCGAATGCACGTCGTAGCGGTTGCGCTCGATGCAGTCCAGGATGCCGCGATATATTTTCAGCATGATGGCGAGGGTGGCCCGCCCGCGCGCGTGGACGAGCGGAAACAGAGCGTGCGCCTGCTGATAAAACTCTTTGGCGCGCTCGGTCTCGAACTGAATCAGGGCGCGGAAACGGGCGTCCACGACGCCCTGTTTCAAAGCCTCTTCGGAAACGCCGAAGCGCCGCAAGTCCTCCTGCGGCAGATAAATGCGGTCGCGCGCGGCGTCTTCTTTCACGTCGCGCAAAATATTGGTGAGCTGAAAGGCCAGCCCGCAGGCTTCGGCGTACTGCAAGGCGCGTCCGTCCGCCTCGTCGAACCCCCAGACGTGAATGCAGACGAAGCCAACGATGCTGGCGACCCGGTAGCAGTATTGATGCAGGTCGTCCCACGTCTCGTAGCGCGTCCGGGTCAAGTCCATTTCCGTGCCGTCAATCAGGTCGTGAAAATAGCGGGCCGGAATGTCGTAGCGCTTGACGGTATCGTGAAAGGCGGGCAGGATCAGGTTGTCGCCATACTCGCCCGCGAACGCGCGGTCCAGCGCGGCCCGCCAGGTCTGCATCGCAGCGGCTTTCGAGGGCGTTTCGCCCGCCTCGTCGGATACGTCATCGCTGTAGCGCATGAAGGCGTAAATGGCGCACATCGCGGCCTTGCGTTCGGGCGGCAGGGTGACGAACGAGTAGTAAAAATTGCGCGCCTGCGTTTTGGCGACGTGTTCGCAGTGGCGGTAGGATGCGGCCAGACGCGCGGGCGAAACGGCGGGTTGGTCGGATTGGGGCAGGGTTTTCATCGTCTTTGTTGGGCGAACGCGCGTCATTCAGTCGGTATCGGTCAAGATCGGTCGGTTTCGGTCAGTAGGGGCCGCGAATGTGGGCGGCGACCTGCGTTTCGTAAAACTCATGAAGCTGGCGGTGACGTTCCGCGTCGAGCGGCGGCAGGTCGCTGATGGCGGCGTTTTGCCGGGCCTGCCGAGCGTCCTTCGCGCCGGGAATCACAACGGTCACGGCGGGGAAATCCAGAATCCAGCGCATCGCCATTTGCGCCAGGGTCTGGCCGGGCGGAACCAGCGGCTTCAGGGCGTCGGCCAGTTCCACGCCGGTTTGAAAAGGCAGCCCGGCAAAAGTTTCGCCCACGTTGAACGCCTGCCCGTCCCGGTTGTACGTGCGATGATCGCCGGGGGCGAACTGCGTTTCCGGCGTGTATTTGCCCGTCAGCAGACCGCTCGCAAGCGGAAGACGCACGATCAGGGCGACGCCGCGCTCCTGCGCTTCGTCGAAAAGCAGGTCAATCGGTTTCTGGCGAAAAATGTTGAAGATGATTTGCAGGGACGCCAGTCCCTCCTGCGCCAGACAAATCTGCGCTTCTTCCATCGATTCGACGCTGGCTCCGAAGCGCTGGATTTTGCCCTCGGCCTGCAAAGTTCGCAGCCAATCGAAGACTTCGCCGCGCCGCAGGGTTTCGGTCGGCACACAGTGGAGTTGAGTCAGGTCGAGCGCGTCTGCGCCCAATCGTCGCAGCGACGCCTCCGTATTGGCGCGGAACGCGGCGAGGGTATGCCCGTTCGGGAAGCCGGAACCGTCGCCCCGGCCCAGTTTGGTGGCGACGAACGGGCGCTCGGTCGTCTGGCGCAGATAGCGGCCAATCAGTTCCTCGCTGCGCCCGCCGCCATACACGTCGGCGGTATCGAAAAAAGTGACGCCGGACTCGGCAGCGGCGCGCAGGATCGCCAGCGCGTCCTCATCGCTGACCGCGCCCCAGTCCGATCCGCTCAACTGCCAGCACCCCAGCCCGACTTCGCCAACCGTCAAGTTTTCCCTGCCAAACGCTCTTTGCTGCATACGGCTCTTTCTACTTTGTGAACAACAAACCTATCCCAGATTTCGCAGCAGGCGCGTGAACAGGATCGTCATTTGCCGCGCTTTCGAGACGGAGGGGCGGCGGGTCAGGACATCGTAGTTCTGCCGCTCGATCAGGCGCAGGACTTCCAGACCGCCCCGGTTGAACATTTCGATGTCCAGGCGCACCCGCTTGTCCACAAGCGCGCACAAAGGCAGCCCTTCATCAAAGAGAGAGCGCGTCCGCTCGACCTCGAAGCGCATCAGGTCGGCGAATTCGGGCGTGAAGCGGCGTTCAAACAACTGCGCTTCGGTTACGCCGAACCGTTCCAAATCTTCCAGCGGAAGGTAAATCCGGTTTTTGGGCAGGTCGCGCGTCACGTCCTGCCAGAAGTTGGCGAGCTGCAGCGCGGTGCAGGTTTTATCGGAAAGGGCCAGACGCTCCGCGTCGGAATAGCCGCACAAATACAAGACGAGCCTGCCGACCGGATTGGCCGAATTGCGGCAGTAGGCCAGCGTGTCGGCATAGGTCGTATAGCGCGTGGTGGTCTGATCCTGCCGGAAGGCGGTCAGCAGGTCGCGGAACGGATCGGGCGGTATCTGGAACGCGACGACGGTTTCGGCCAGGGCGACAAAGACCGGATGGCGCGGACGGCCCATCAGCATCGCGTCCAGCTCGGTCTCCCACCAGTCCAGCAGGCGCAGCGACAGGGCCGGGTCGCCCGTCTCGTCGCTCAGGTCGTCGCTGATGCGGCAATACGCGTACACGTTGTAGAAATGCTGCCGCAGCGGGCGCGGGCAGAACGCGCCCGCCACCAGAAAGTTCTCGTAATGTGATTTCGCCAGCCGCTCGCAATACCGCCGGGCCTCCTCGACGGAAACCGGC
>JBBRNU010000184.1:0-7639 GCA_038230115.1 Chthonomonadales bacterium
ACCAGCAGAAACGGCCCTGCGACCCCGCTGACCTTCAGCGCCGCAGTCGCGAGGGCGTATAAATTCAGCCCCGCCCGGCAAATCCAGCGAGCGCGTTTTGAAATCAAGCGATGGGCGCGCTGCCGGAGTTTGAAGCGCTGGGCAGGAAAAAGCAAGCGTCCTGGCGGACGCCTTACTAATTCACCTAACCCCCGGCCGCTTCCCCACCGGAGAAGGGGGAGTTCAGCCCTTGAGTTTGCAAGTCAAAATGATATTTGTGGCGCGGTTGTTTTTCGTTTCGCTTCCCGTTCAGGAAGAAACACGCGCCTTTGTTTAGTTACCCCCTTCCCCGGTGGGGAAGGGGGCCGGGGGTTACGTAGCCGAAAGACCCTCGCCCCAAACCGAAAACGCGCCGCTTCGACTTGTAAGAACGGCTGCTGGCTACGGGTCTTTCGGCTGCATTTTAATCGCCATCGCGCCCCATCCGGCGGTCGCTTTGTTGACCTCGGCCTGTTCCACAGGCGTCAGTTTGCTGAAGTCGTTGCCGCTCTTTTTGGCGTAATCGTGAATCATTTTATCAATGCGATCACTGAGCGGGGTATGGACTTTCTGATCCGGCCCGAAATAAATGAACCCCTGCCAGCCGATGAAACCAATCAGCGCGACCACCGCCACAACGACGACGACGGGTGAGGCTTTGGGGCCTCCCATGGACGAACGAAGACGGCTCAACATCGAGATTTCCTCTCTCGGCTTCCCGCCGAAATTCGATACCAGGGCGCGCGAAGACGCGCGACAATAAAGAACCAAACGAAGAACAATGAAGAACAACGAAGACAGGGTAGCATTCGCTTTGCCTTCGGCGCGTTCCTGCCCGCGCGCCGCCCGATACGAAATAAATTTTCCGGGCGCGAAAAGCGGGTAAACTGAAGGCGGGGCGTTAGCGCTCCGATGATTCGACTCGTCGCGATGCGCGGCGCAATAATAATAGTGAAAAAGAAATAGATTGTGAATGCAAACCCATGACCCCGTTACTTTCCTGCCAGCGCCTCGCCAAAGCGTTCAGCGCCCGCCCGCTCTTTCGCGACATCACGCTCGGCGTCACGCAAAACGAGCGCCTGGGCCTGATCGGTCCCAACGGTTCCGGCAAATCCACGCTCCTGAAAATCCTGGCGGGCGAAGAAAAACCCGACAGCGGCGAAATCGCGCGGCGGCGCGGTCTGCGCCTGGCCTATCTGCCGCAGGAAGATCAGTTCGCCCCGAACGTCACGGTCGAGCGGACGCTGATGGACGCGCTGGCCGGGGAGCCGCTGGAAGATTATGAGCGCGTCGCTCAGATCGGCATGGCCCTCGCGAAAGTCGGATTCACGCGCGCCGACCAGACGGCTGCGACGCTTTCGGGCGGCTGGCGCAAGCGGCTGGCGATTGCGCGCGTCCTGGTGCAGCGCCCCGACCTGCTCCTCCTCGACGAGCCGACCAACCACCTCGACCTGGAAGGCGTCTTGTGGCTGGAAGACCTGCTGCGCGAAAGTCCGTTCGCCTGCATCGTCGTCACGCACGACCGCTATTTTCTGGAAAACGTGACGAACCGGCTGGTGGAATTGAACCGCGCGTATCCCGAAGGGTTTCTGAGCGCGGAGGGGAACTACAGCGACTTTCTGCTGCGAAAAGAGGCGTTTCTGGACGCGCAGGCGCACCAGCAGCAGGCGCTCGCCAACACGGTCAAGCGCGAGGTGGAATGGCTTCGGCGCGGGCCGCAGGCGCGCACGACCAAAGCCGATTATCGCATTCGCGAGGCCGGGCGGCTGATTGACGAGCTGTCGGAACTGAAATTTCGCAATTCGCAGGGCAAAACCGCCGACTTCGATTTTTCCGCCACCAACCGCCGGACGCGCGAGCTGGTCGTGGCGCAGGGAATCGAAAAGAGTCTGGGCGAGCGGACGCTGTTTTCCGACCTGGACATTGTTCTCGCGCCCGGTCTGCGTCTGGGTCTGCTCGGCCCGAACGGGAGCGGCAAAACCACGCTCCTGCGCCTGCTGACCGGCGAACTTGCGCCCGACGCGGGAACCATCAAGCGCGCGGACGGCCTGCGCGTCGTATATTTCGACCAGACCCGCGCGCCGCTCGAACGCCAGCATTCGCTGCGCCGCGCCCTGTCTCCCAATGGCGATACGGTTCTTTTTCAGGGCGGCTCGATGCACGTTTCGGCGTGGGCCAGCCGGTTTCTCTTCCGGCCCGACCAGCTGGAAATGCCGGTTCACGCGCTTTCCGGCGGCGAGCAGGCCCGCATCTTTATCGCCAACTTGATGCTGCAGCCCGCCGACCTGCTGATTCTGGACGAGCCGACCAACGACCTGGACATCGCGTCGCTGGAAGTGCTGGAGGCCAGCCTGACAGAGTTTCCGGGCGCGGTCGTTCTCGTCACGCACGACCGCTATCTGCTGGACAACGTTTCGACGCATCTGCTGGCGCTGGACGGCGAGGGCGGGGCGGCGTATTTCGCCGATTACGCGCAGTGGGAAAACCACAGTCGGGCGGCGCGACTGGAGAAGATGGGACGGAGCGGGGCGGCGACCGGCAAGGGCGCAAAGTCCGGCGAATCCCGCTCGCCCGCTTCCGGGCCGAGCGCGACAGGGGGACTGACGGCGCTGGAGCGGCGCGAACTGGGCCAGATCGAGGCGAAAATTCTGGCGGCGGAGGCAGATGCCGCCGAGCGCCAGCGCGCAATGGAAGACCCGGTGGTCGCGTCCGACCCGAACAAACTGCAAACCGCCTGGGAAACGCTGCAGGCCGCGCAGGAGCGGACGACACTGCTGTACGCGCGTTGGGAGGAACTCGAACTCCGCCAGAATGCGAGTTAATCCCGTTTGAAAATTCGTTGTCAGGGTATTCTCAAGGAGAATGAAGCGCGGGTGAGGCTGAAGCGGAGACGAAAACGTTGGCGTCAATCGCGTACATCATCGGCGTATCTCTGAGACGATCTCGGCGGCGGATTTCTCGGCGCGCCACGCTTTCGTCACCTGTTCCGACCACGCCTCCCATTCCTTTCGCCACTCCTCCGGCGTCGGCGTTTTTCTGGGGCGGGAACGTTTTGGTTGGGCGGGTTTTGCCGCCTCGTTATTGTCGGAATAAACGTCCTGGGCGGTCATACGCAAATGCTCCTCAATGTCGAGAGCATTATACCATGCTGAGGCGTGGGCGGGAAAACGGCGGGGTCAGTCTGTATCGTTGTTACAAGTTCGTAAGAGGCAACGAAATGGATTTCTTCGCTCGGTAGCCTTCGGCTGTGTGTCCTGCGGACACCACCTCATTCCAATCCCTCTCCTTCGTAAGGAGACGAGGCCCATGCCGCTCGTTATTGAAGTCCTACGCGGAATTCCGTGTCCGAAGGACACACGGCGGTACGCCACAAGCGAAGAAATTTATTTCGTCGCCTCGCTGCCGCGATGAAATAAATTTCTTCGCCGCCCGTTGCGGATCGCTTGTTGACCCTTGTCACATTTATTCCGTTCGCCACGTTTGACAATCGCGCGTCAGGCTGCCGCGAGACTTAGTTCCGCCTCGACCGTGCCGATGGCCTCCACTTCCACCTTCGGCACGATTTCCGTGTACGCCAAAATCGCCAGAAGGGGCAGCGAGCGCTCGACCAGCCGCTTGAGCGGCAGCCGAATCTGGCCCGAACAGAGCAGAACCGGGCTGACGCCCTGCAGCGCCGCCGTCTCGATCTGCTCGTTCAGCGACCCGATCAACCCCTGCGCCAGACGCGGATCAATCGCCAGCATATTCCCGGTCGGCGTCATCTGGACGGCCTCGCGCAGCTCCTGTTCTAGGCTGGACGCCAGGGTAATCACGCGCAGCACGCCGTCATCGTCCTGATACTGCTTGCAAATCTGCCGCGCGAGGGCCGCCCGCGCAAACTCCGTCAGCGCGTCCAGGTCTTTTGTGCGGGGCGCGAAATCGGCCAGCGTTTCCAGAATCGTCCCCAGGTCGCGAATACTCACGCGCTCCCGCAACAGACTTTGCAGCGCCTTCTGCACCTCGCCCAGAGTCAGCAGGTTTGGCAGCAATTCGTTGACCGCCGCCTCGTCCGCCGTTTTCACGTGGTCAATCAACTTCTGCGTTTCCTGCCGCGTCAGCAGTTCGTGCGCGTGCGTCCGAATTATTTCCGTCAGGTGCGTACTCAGCACCGTCGAAGGGTCTACCGTCACGTAGCCCGCCATTTCGGCGCGCTCCCGCAGCGATTTTGCGATCCAGAGCGCGGGCGTTCCGAGCGCCGGTTCCGTTGTTTCCAGACCGTCCATCGGCTGCAGGACAAGCCCCGAATCGACCGCCAGCACGCACGACGGCTGCATCTCATAGGTGGCGACCATCGCGCCCCGCAGTTTGATCTGGTACGTGTTGGCCCGCAGTTGCAGGTTGTCCCGAATTCGCACCGTCGGCAGGATAATCCCCAGCTCCATCGCCACCTGTCGGCGCACCACGCCAACGTGTTCCGCCAGGTCGCCGCCCGATTCGGTCAGCGCGAGGGGAACCAGGTTGCTGCCCAGCTCGATTTCGATGCGCTCGACGTCCAGCAGCCCCAGCACGTTTTCCGGCCCGGAAGCCGCCCCGGTCGCGGGATTGGCTTCCGCCGCCGCCAGAGCCGCCTTCGCCAGCGCCCGCTCCTGGTCTCCGCGACTCAGGAAGAACGCGCCGCCGCCCAGACAAATCGCCCCGACCAGCAAAGGCAGTTTGGGAAAGCCGGGAACCAGCAGCAGCGCCACCAGCAGCCCCGCCACAATGCCCAGCGGCTTCGCTTTGCTGAACAACTGCCCCAGAAAATCCGTTCCCAGCGAATTGTCCGTCGAGGCCCGCGTCACCAGCAGGCCGGTCGCCGTCGAAATCAGCAGGGCGGGAATCTGGCTGACCAGCCCCTCGCCAATCGTCAGCAGGGTGTACTGCTGCAGGACCGATACCACGTCGCCGCCGCGCGACAGGCCCAGCGCGAACCCGCCGACGATGTTGATAATCAGGATCAGAACGGAAGCCGTCGCGTCGCCGCGCACGAATTTGCTCGAACCGTCCATCGCCCCGTAGAAATCCGCCTCGCGCTCCACTTTCTTGCGCCGCTCGCGCGCTTGGGCCTCGGTAATCAGCCCGGCGTTCATGTCGGCGTCAATGGACATCTGCTTGCCCGGCATCGCGTCGAGGGTGAAGCGCGCCGCAACCTCAGCGACGCGCCCTGCGCCGCTCGTAATGACGACAAACTGCACAACCACCAGAATTAGAAATGCGATAATGCCGACAATGTACGACCCGCCCACGACGAAATTGCCGAACGCGCCGATGACGGCCCCGGCATGGCCGCTGCCCAGGATCAACTTTGTCGCCGCCACGTTCAGCGCCAGCCGAAACAGCGTCGTTACCAATAGCAGGGAAGGGAAAATGCTGAAGTCCAGCGGCTCGGAGTTGTAAAAAGCCACCAGCAGAATGGTCGTCGCGCCGGTGATGTTGACGACGAGCATTAAGTCGAGCAGCCATTCCGGGAGGGGAACGATGAGCATCCCGATGATGACGAGGAGCAGCCCCGCCAGCAGCAAATCGCTCTGACGCGCCAGTCGCCCCCAGAGGGTAACGGCGGAACTGCCAGCGGGAGAAGAACCCGAAGCCATACGCAAACCCTTCCTTCCAACAACCCGAATACCCGGCAAAACGACCCGACAGGCTGGCGAACATGAGGACAACCCGGAGCGATCTTCAAAAATCGAGGCGGTACAAGCTTATCAAAATTGTCGGCGCAATCCCGCTAAAAATGCAGGGCTGAGAAATTAGAATGTTGCGCTGGGGAACGAAGCGGCGGAGCGTTCAAAACGAAAAAAATTAATATAACCTTAACAAATATTCGATTGAAACCCGCAGGAAAACGGCAGGATTGGTCGAATTAAGAGGTGCCAACGTTTCTTTTCGGTTGTGTCCGTTTAGTGTGGACGGGAAGGCTTTGCCATGTTCCGAAAACGCAATGTTCTGTTTGTCGCTGCGCCCCTGCTGCTGACGCTCATGCTGGCGTCCGCGATGCCCCGCCTCCTGACGCGCTTTCGCCCCCTGCGCCCGCACGCTGTTTCGTGCGCGCCCTGTCTCGTCAGCGACTAGGTTCCCCCGATTGGCTCCGGCCAATATGTCCAACCTTTTTACACAAAACCTATGATGTACTGTCTGGATTATGATGGCCTCCCGCCCGGACATTGCTGCACCGTCAATGTGAAGTATTACGCCATCATGAATGTGGATGGCAATCTTCATGACATTTTCTCGATTTGCGATTGTCAGGGAAAAACAGACAATTCGCGTCCCTGCGGGAACCCGACACACATGGGCGGCGGAGAGTATGGCATCTACTCGGTCAGCGGGAGCGGGCAGGGAGCGGGCGCTTCGGCGGGCAGCGATACGTGCAAAGGAGATACAGCGGAATGAAACGCGCCTGGAAACGCATCGCGCTTGCAATGGCTCTGTTTCTATTTGCGGTTGTGTTTTTTGGCTGGAACCTGTATCGAAACCGGGTTCCCGCCGGAGCGGTGCGCGAAGGCGAAGTTCCGATAGGCCGCCTGGCAGCCGATGTTCCCGACGCCACGAAAGCGGGCGATCCCGACGCGGCGATGCGGCAGTTGCAGCAACTGATGGACGCCCTGCGCGCCAACAACTGGGACCCGATGCGCGTTCCCGCGTCGCTGCGAAGGCTTTCCGACGCCAAGTTCTCCGAAAGCTCCGACGAACGCAGCACCGGGGAAGCGGTCGCCTTTCCCACGCAGCCGAGCGCTCCGCAAGACGGGAACGCCCCGGAGTACGAGCGCATAGCGTTTTACACGGGGGTGTACGCGCGTTTCAATCGGTCTTACTACCAGGGCGACCGGTCGCAGTCGCATCCAAGCGGCTATTACATCGTCGGCTGGAAGGACGGGCGTATCGAGAAGGTTCCCACTATGAAAGTGCGTGTCTTTACGAGCCGCAACCGCCGCGCAGGAGCGCAACTGTTATGCTTCCCTGGCATGGCGGAGTACGACACGGCGGAAGCCGACCCCATGCTGAGAGACGCTGCGAGCAAGTGACGAATGCAAAATCCTGAAGCGCCTGTACAGAAAACCGATGCGCGCTTGCCATGGCGTCGGTCGCGTGTTTTGCCCGCGAAGACCTCCACCTAGCCAAAAGAGGAGCGCCGCCCGATTTGTTGCGCGAAATCGGGCGGTGCTCCTCTTTGCATTTTTCGCGAATGGCAAGCGAGGCGGAATTGGCAGCCGTTTATTTTTTCGGTTTTTTGTCGGCTACAGCGACGGACTTGGCGGGCGTTTCCGGGGACGCGAACGGGTTGCCCGGCTGCGGCGCTTCGCTGTGGCCGTAGATGGTGGTTTCGGGGAAGTACGCGACCCACCCGTACCACTGGCTCAGGTGATTGTCCAGCCGCGTGAGGGTTTTCCCGGCCAGTTTGCCCGCTTCGGCCCTGCCCTCGACGTTCCAGCGCGTGCCGGTCTCCCGGTCGTAAATCGCCGACGCGCCCCCGGCCTGCTTGCGCGCCTCGAAGGTCAGCGTGCGGTCGTCCAGTCGGCGCGAAACGGCGTTTGCAGTCTGGGATTCGGGTTCCAAGAAAACCGCGACCGGCGTATCGCCCAGCGTGTCGTCAATCACGCCT
>JBBRNU010000185.1:0-7634 GCA_038230115.1 Chthonomonadales bacterium
ACAAAAATGTGGTCATGCACGGTATCGTTGTGCGTTGCGCCCGTAGACGCGCTGTAACCGGCGTCGTGTCCAAGCAGGGTGTTTTCCATAGACTCGGACGGGATGAAAAACGCCTGCACGAAGAAAGGCCGGATAATCAGGAAAACCAGCACGCCCGCGATGATCAGCGACTCGAAAATCTCGGCGACGCTGCGCGCCATCGGCGCGGTCTCGGCGGGTTTGCCGGCTTCGGCGGGCGCGGTCATGCGAAGCAGCAGCAGGCGCAGCACGGTCAAAACGAGCGCGATCAGGACGACGGTTCCCACGCTCAAATTCGCCAGAAATTCGGTTGCGCCCGTATCGGTCGTCGGGTTCATGAGGTGTCCTCAGCGAAAAAAGCGCTTCTAAGAGCCAATTCCATCAGGCGCTACTCCGAGATAGGGAAGCGTCTCTATGGGAATAGGCTCCAAGCGCGCGGGCCAGACGCGCCCGCCCGTCCCTAGACCGGAAGCCCCGAACTTTTTCTCGTCTTTGACGGACGCGGGGAATTTCGACAGGCGCGCGGCAGGGTTTGAAGGATTGCGAAAAATGCAAAAAGGCGCTGGACGAGGGCGAAGCGGGCCGGACGCCAACGCGCCGACCCCGATCCGTCCCTCGCCCAACGCCCGAAGCGACGCCTAGCGTTTGGCGTTGCGGTCTTCCTTGATACGGGTCGCCTTGCCGATTTTGTCGCGCAGGTAGTACAATTTGGCGCGGCGCACCTTGCCAAAACGCACAACCTCGATTTTTTCGATGCGCGGCGAGTGCAGCAGGAACGTGCGCTCCACGCCCACGGCGGCATGGGAGATTTTGCGGACCGTAAAGCATTTCCGCGCGCTCTCATGGCCTTCGGCGATCACGATTCCCTCGAAAACCTGGATGCGTTCTTTGTCGCCTTCGACGACTTTGGCATGAACGCGCACCGTATCGCCGGGCCGGAATTTCGGCAGCGGAATCCGCTGGTCAATCGAAACGCGGTCGGCGTCGGTGAACTCGCGTTTCTTTTCGCGCGCGTCCTGTTCCCGGCGGCGATTTTCGTTGTTGGCCCAAATTTCTCGTGAGCGTTCCACTTCCTGCCGCTCAATTTCCAGTATCGTTCCCCGTCCCAGCGCCATCGTTTTCCTCTGATTTCTCGAATGTCGTTTTGTTCGTCGCCTGATGAAGCGCGTTCATCGTCTGGTTAATCGTGTTCATCGCGGCATTCCCGGCGGCTTCGGTTCGGGCGTCGTCGGCCCGTTTCGGCTCCCTGGCCCTGCCGGGTTTTGTTTCGGGAAGCGCCTGCGGCTCTTCCGCGTTCAGCAGTTTCTCGTCCTGCGGCCCCGGCTGCAGGCGCGCAAAGAGGTCGGGTCGCCGCTCCCGCGTGGCGTGCAGTTGGTGCCAGCGCCGCCAGCGCGCGACTTGCGCGTGATGCCCGCTCAACAGCACGTCCGGCACGGCCCACCCTTGAAATTCGGCGGGCCGCGTATAGTGGGGATATTCTAGCAGATTTTCCCCAAACGTGTCACGTTCCGCGCCAAATTCATCGCCCAGCGCCCCTGGCTGCAGGCGCGTCAAGGCGTCCACGATCAATAGCGCGGGCAGTTCGCCCCCGGTGAGAATATAATCGCCGACCGAAACCTCGTTGGTTACGAGATGCTGGCGCACGCGCTCGTCCACGCCCTCGTAATGGCCGCACAGCAAAATCAGATGCGGCTCGCGCGCCCACCGCTCGGCCAGCGCCTGTGTGAAGCGCTCGCCGCGCGGATCGGTCAGGATAATGCGCGCCCCGGACGGGACATTGCCAATCTCGTCCATCGGGAAATCGTCAGACAAGTTCGCGGCGTCCTGTCCGATAGACGGGACGCCTGCGGTCTGCGTTTCGTTTTTCGCCGGGCGAGCCGCGACCGTTTCCGCGCCGCCGTGTTTCCCCGTCTCCTCGACGCGTTCCGGTCGCATGGACAGAGACGTGGAAGACTCATTTTGAGAAGAGGGCGGCGCGGTCAGGGCGGCGAGGGCGCGGGCGATCGGTTCCACCTTCAAAATCATGCCGCCGCCTCCGCCATAAGGCAGGTCGTCGGCGGTTTTGTGTCGGTCGGTGGTGTAATCCCGCAGGTTCACGACCCGAATCGTGATCAGACCCCGTTCGCGGGCGCGTTTCACGATGCTGTGCGCGAGCGCGGCCTCGACCATCTCCGGGAACAGAGTCACGATGTCAAGTCGCACCGGAAATCCTTGCCGCCAGCATAATGGGCAGGAGGGCGCTGCAATCGGCGGGCGCGGCTAAAACCGTCACAGGTGGAGAACCGAAACGCTGGTTTCCAATTCAAGTTCAAGCGGTTTCCGCCGCCGCTGCATCGGGTTCCTCGACTTCGTCGGGCAGCAGGCCGGGCGTGGGGGCGACGGTGATTCGGCGGTTCGCCACGTCCACCTCGCGCACCACTTCCTTCACGGCGGGCAGCAAAATCTCGTTCTTGCCTTCGCCGATGACATAGACGTCGTTGGCCTCGCCGCGCAGGATCGTGGTCAGCCGACCGAGAACGCGGCCTTCCAGAGTCACGACTTCGCTGCCCACAAGGTCGTGGATGTAAAATTCGTTGGCGGGCAGCCGTACGGCGTCCTGCCCGCGCACCTGCACGAGGACATTCCGCAGCGGCTCGGCCTCGTCAATCGAGGACACGCCGCGTAAGGTGAGCAGTATCTGGCCTTTGTGCAGCCGCGCGCCTTCCACGTCCGCCAGACGCGCCGCGCCATCGGGCCAGCGCAGACAGACCTGCTGCAAATGCGCGAACCGTTTGGGAAAATCGGTTTCCAGGCGAACTTTCATCTCGCCTTTCAGTCCGAAGGGCGCGACGATTTCCCCGATCATCAAATTCCACTCTTCATACGGCATGGCGTTTATTGTGCATCCGGCAAGAGGCCGGGCGCGGCGTTGCAATTCGCATGGCGCGCTTCAAGCAGGGTGGCAGGACGCCCGAACTTGGCGGCATTCCCGATCAGGGGACGCGATTTGCCCGTCCTGCAGTTTCGCCACGCGAAAAGCGCGGGACGCATGACAGGCGCGGCTCGACAGGAACTTCCGCATACCCTAATATGACAACCGGTGGCGACAAGGCCCAGCCGTTGGCAAAGACTATTGCGAGATTGGATTAGGTAGCTGAACAGGAAGCGGCGACAGCGAGGGCGGGTACGCGGCCTGACCGGGAAACACTCCCGCCCGCGTTCCGTCTGGCTGGTCAATCCATTTCAGTTGCGCGGCAGGCACTTGCGCTACGTTGCCGTTGCGATAGCCTACGATGTACACTCCCGTCGGGTTGGTCGTCCAGTTGCCGTTCGCATCCCTGTGGACGTTTTGCTTGGCATACACCGGCGTGTAGAAGGCAACTTCCGAATAGTCAGGGTCATCCGATGTGTAGATAACAAAGGAGCCTCGGTCGCTAGGGCGAAAATCTTCGTTTTCGGCGTACTGAGCATCGCTCAACCGCATGAGGTTGAAGTCCACTCTAGTCTCGTTCCAGTTGGCCTGCTGCAGAGCCGTCATGAGTTGTCGCGCCTGCTGCGTTCCGGCTTGAGCGTCAGGCCCGCCGCCTAGCTGCGCCTGACAAAAAAGCGTTCCCGCAATCCCGATGCTGACAAGGCCCGCAATCATGTAGCGTTTCATGAAAATCTGCCTTTCCTGCTGACCTCTCTTTGAACGTCAGCCACCGTTAGGACGCTCCCCAAAGTTGGCTATTGACTTCTTTGGTGTCGTCGCCGCAGATTCTCCTGCCTTATGGAGTAACCCCACAGGGTTCATCGTTGATCGGCGAACCCTGTCTGCAGGCACATGACGTAAAGGCTGGCGCAACGTAGTAGTAACCGTCAGAAGGTGGGTTTCTCAGTCTGATTTTGCGGAATTTGAAGCAATCGACACCATGCACAGTGAGACGGAGGAATGTTGTCATATTCCGAGCATGCTTTTATCCGCTTCGGCCTTCCTGATGGCGGTAAAATGTACTCGCCGGTTTGCAGTTTGAAATTGTCAGGGGGCGTTACAGGGCAGGCGCTACATTCCCCGCTCCTCCGCAATTCTTCTCGATACGCGACAGCACGGGTCGTGTTCTTCTGGTTTTTTGCGAGCGGGCAACTGCGCCTGTGATCCAGGGAATAGTAACTGCCAGCGCCAATATTCCCGCAACGGCACGTTTCATCGTTCTTCCCCTAGCGCCTTATGGTAACGGCGTTCCCGACCGGGTGGCGCGCTTTGCCCGTCCTGCAGTTTCACCGCGCGCAAAGCGCGGGACGCATGACAGGCGCGGCTCGGCGGAAACCTCCACATACGCTCCCTGCAACAGGCGGGGACAAACGCGGTTTGCCCCGCAGAAACAGGCCGGGTTTGTCAGCGCGAAGGGCTAGGCGATGATCTCGACGTAGACCTTGCGCTTGTTCTTCATGGCGGCGGCTTTGGCGACGGTTCGGAGGGCGTTGGCGATGCGGCCCTGCTTGCCGATTACTTTTCCCAGGTCATTGGGAGCCACGCGCACCTCGTAGGTAGTCGTTTCTTCCTGCGACACTTCGGTAATCATGACCTGATCCGGTTCGTCAACCAGCGCTTTGACAAGGTACTCGATGAGGTTGTGCACAGACTTGCTCCTTCTGTTGATCGGTGGAAGCTCGATGGAAGCTATAAGGCCGATGAGTCCGGCTTCGCCGAACGGGCCGCCGCTTTCGCGACGTCGAGGCGATCCAGAATGCCCTGCTTTTTCAGCAGCGCGCGAGTGGTGTCCGTAGGCTGGGCGCCATGCCCAAGCCAGCGCAGGGCTTTGTCGGCGTCAATGTTGATCGCCGGCGGCTCCACGCACGGATTGTACGTTCCGATGGTTTCGATGAAGCGCCCGTCGCGCGAGGCTGTGCTGTTGGCGACCACTACGCGATAGAAGGGCTGTTTTTTGGCTCCGATGCGCTTCAGTCGTATCTTTACTGGCAAAGTCTGTCCGCTCCTCTTCGTTGTTGCCGCCGGAGTCGCCTTCAGGTCTCGATTTTTGCGCGCGTTCGGATAAAGGGCAGGCCGAGCGAGCGAAAAAAGCGCGATCAGGGCGCGGCTGGAAATAAACTCCGCATAACTTCGTATCGGTTGAACCGCCGCATCCGTCGAAGCGCGGGCGGCGGCGCGTACAGGCAGGAGCGAGGACGCGCCCCCGAACCGCTCGAAGCGGTTTCGGGATGACGTCAACGCGCGCTGACTTGTTCGCTTGGTTTTTGGCGATTGTCGGTTCACGCAGTGGAACGTGACGTCGCCGGGTCGGATTACGAAGGCGGAACCGTCGGGGGTTGAGCAACAGGAGCAGCGCCGAACGATGCGCTGATACTGACGCTTTGAATCATACCCGAAGTTCGCTGAATTCGCAAGGGCAAAAGCATTAAATTCGCAAAATTTAACGTAAATTTAACATTAAAAGGCTTTTCGGGCCTTTTTTGTCACCGTCCGAACGGAAAACGCTTGATTCCCTTGCCGCCTTTGGGCATCTTGGGGCCGGAGCGCTTGAGGACGCTTGGCAGCCCGTTGGAACCTTTGCCGCCGGGCATCTGCTGCATCATCAGGCGAATTTGTTTTCGCATCTGCTCGAATTCGTTCAAAAACTGGTTGACGTCCTGTACGCTCTGCCCGCACCCGGCGGCGATACGACGGCGGCGCGGCCCGTGAATCATCGCGGGGTTGGCGCGCTCGCCCGGCGTCATCGCCTGCACAATGGCCTCTTTGCGGGCCAGAATTTTCGGGTCCAGCTCGAAATTCTCCGGCATCATCTTGCTCGCGCCCGGAATCATCTTCATGATGTTTTCCAGCGGGCCGAGTTTTTTCATCTGCTGCATCTGGTCAAGAAAATCGTTGAGATCGAAGCGGCTTTCGCGCAGCTTCTTTTCCATTTCAACGGCTTTTTTCTCGTCAACGGCCTCCTGCGCCTTTTCGATAAGGCTCAGGATGTCGCCCATGCCCAGAATGCGCGAGGCCAGGCGGTCGGGATAAAACAGTTCGAGGGCGTCGAGTTTTTCGCCCACGCCCAGAAATTTTATCGGCACGCCGGTCACGGCCCGGATCGAGATGGCCGCGCCGCCGCGCGTGTCGCCGTCCATCTTCGTCATCACGAACCCGGTCAAGCCAACTTTGTCCTGAAACTCCTGCGCGAAATTTACGGCGTCCTGCCCGACCATCGCATCCACAACCAGGAGAACCTCGTGCGGTTTGGTCTGCGCCTTCATCTGGCCCAGCTCGTCCATCAGGTCTTCGTCAATCGCCAGACGGCCCGCCGTGTCCAGAATGATAATGTCGTTGCCGTCCTGCGCGGCCTGGGCAATCGCCTGGCGCGCAATGGTCGGCGGCGCTTTGTCGAGTTCGGGCGGCAGGCTGAAAACCGGAACCTTGACCTGCCCGCCCAGCACCTGCAGTTGCTTGACGGCGGCGGGGCGGTAAATGTCGCAGGCGACCAGGAGCGGGTTGCGGCCCTGTTTTTTGAACCAGAGCGCCAGTTTTCCCGCGAGCGTGGTTTTGCCCGCGCCCTGCAGTCCGCACAACATGATAATTGTCGGCGGCGCGGGCTGTAAATTCAGGCGCACTTCCGTTCCGCCCAGCAATTCTACCAGTTCGTCGTTGACGATGCCGACGACCTGCTGCACGGGCGACAGGCTTTCGAGAACTTCAACGCCAATGGCTTTTTCCTTGACGCGCCCGATGAAATCCTTGACGACCTTGAAATTAACGTCGGCTTCCAGCAGGGCGAGGCGCACCTCGCGCATCGCGTCATTGACGTCACCCTCGTTCAGGCGACCTTTGCCGCGCAGTTTCTGGAAGACGTTTTGCAGTTTATCGGAAAGACTCTCGAACATAAGCGCTGCAAACCTCGACACAAATCCAATAAAAGTTGGCGGCAAAAAAACGAAACGCGCCGGGCCGAATGTGACAATGCCGCCCGCGTCGGTCACAAAGGCGACCCGGCGCAGGCGTAAAAATCAGTTGCGCGCCAAGAATTTCCGGCACGAACGCGCTTGCGGAAGGTGGCGCAAAATGACTTAGGATGAAGTATACCGAACCAGAGCGTCTTTGTCAATGCCAGCGCGCGAGCAGAAAGGGGTAAATGGAGGAGAAAACCGGCAAAAACCCGGTATTTTCGATACATTTTTGTTATCGGGGTGGGCGGAGGCATCCGTTAGGGCGGGTTTTACGCCGACGCTCGGGTTGACCGAAACCGCCCGCTTCTGTTATACTGACAGGGCCGGTTCGCCCGCAATTCCATTCTTCCGCGATTCCGCAACTTGCCTGACGCTCGCGGAAGCGACGACGAGGTAAGCGAAACAAGCGAACCATCCGCGCCCCGCGCGGCTTTCGTTTGCGAAAAGTTTTTACCAGCGCGGCGGGCATACCATACGAGGAGTTTTCAAGCCATGCGCGATTCACGAAAGGGCGGCTTGCCTTTTCCTTTCCGTTCGATTTTTTCGATGCGTTCGATTGCCGGCAGACCCCGCGTGCAGCCGCCAGCGCGACCGTCGTGCATGTCCATTCTGCGCGCCGCCCTGCCGCTCGCCGGTTTCGTCCTGCTCGCCGGTCTCGCGGTTCCGGTTCAGGCGCAGGACGGACGCGCGGTCATGCAAAAGATGATCGCGGCTTA
>JBBRNU010000186.1:0-7627 GCA_038230115.1 Chthonomonadales bacterium
GCCCGCCGCACGCCCCGGCCCGCCGATGTGCGCCGCGCCCGCCGCTGCGCGCTCGCCCTGCTTTACGCCGCCCTGATCCTCGAGATCGGCGCGGCCCTGCTCACGTCGCCGGTTTTCGCCATCAAGCGCGTGCAGGCGCGCGGGCTGGAAACGCTGCCCGCGTCGGAAGCCGCACAGGTTTTGCACGCCAGCGCGTTTGCGCCCGGAACCAGCTGGCTGCGCCCGCCTTTCGCCCGCCTGGAACAGCGTCTGCGCGCCCTGCCCTGGGTGCGCGACGCGCAGGCGACCCGGCAGTTTCCCAATACGGTCGCGCTCCGCGTCATCGCGCGCGAACCCTGTGTTGTGGCGCAGTCCGGGGCGCAGTTTTTCGAAATGGACGTGGACGGAACGCCGATTCGCCCGGCCCGGCCCGGCAGTCTGGCGCGCTGGCCGCTCGTCACGCTTCAGCGGCCCTATCCCCTTCGTTTCGGCGTCGCGCTCGACGATGCCGCCCTCCGCGCCGCCATTCATGCGGTACAATTCGCCCGTTCCGAGCCTTTGCTACGTATTGCAAAAATAGAGGTTGACCAAAGCGACAATTTGTGCTTAAATATGCGCGACGGACTCCCGATTCATTTTGGACAGACCGAAGATTTCGACGCGAAACTGGCCCTGCTGCGCGGCATTTACACCCGCCGCCCCGATGTCGCGCGCACGCTCGCGGCGGTTGACCTGTCCAGCCCGAACGCGCCCGCCTGCATCCTGCGCGGCGCGCTTCCCGCCGCAGTCGCTGGCCCTGCCGAAACCAGCGCCGCTGGCTCCGCCGAAACAAACGGCGTCGAGTCTGGCAAAACAAATCGCGCGTCCGCCGCTTCGACGCCGACAAAGCCGCTGTCCAGGCCGTAGGAATTATTGTTCGCCTTATTTTTGTCCCGGTAGGATTGTTATAGGTGTAAGATCGTTTTGCGAGAAAGCGATGGTGTTGCGATGAGCGTTTTTTCGGCCAGCATGAATCATCGTTCGTTTTGGTGGCAGATCAGCGCGGTCTGCTTCGTTCTGGGTTTAATTCTCGCGACCGCCGTCCATACCGCCGCGCAAATCGGGCGGGCCGGAGTCGCGCCGAACCGGGCCGGGTTCTTTTATGGCGGCGACGCGCAGGTGGCGCAGGTCAAATCCGCCCAATACGAGGGCGAAATCAAGCGCCTGCGCGAGCAGAAGACCCAACTGGAAAAAGTGGTCGCCAAAGGCACGGACGCCTCGGACACGCTGAACAAAGAATTGCAGGACACGAAATTTCTGGCCGGGCTGACCGAGGCCGTCGGGCCGGGCGTGCAGGTCACGCTCGTGGACAGCCAGAAACGCTCGCTGCTTCCCTCCGACCAACTGAAACTCAGCAGCCTGATTCACGATTCCGACATCGCCAACGTCGTCAACGAACTCAAGGCGGCGGGCGCGGAAGCGATTGCCGTAAACGGGCAGCGCGTGGTTTCGACAACGGCAGTGCGGTGCGTCGGGCCGGTCGTCCACGTCAATGGCGTTCCCGCCGCGCCGCCCTATGTCATCCAGGCGATTGGCGACGCCGACGCGCTCTACGGCGGCCTGAACCTGCCCAACGGCGTTCTCGACGACCTGCGCCGCTTCGATCCCGGCATGGCGCGCGTCGAGAAAAAGCCCAAGCTGCGCGTTTCGGCTTTTGCAGGCAGCACGCAGATGCGCTTCGCCCGCCTGCCCAAATCGTCGGGTTCCGGGAAAGAGTCGCACGACTCTAGCGAGAAAGAGTCGCACGACTCTAGCAAGGACAGCAAGTAAATGAAAGCCTGGTTGCCGGTTTTCAGTTTGATGGCCGGTTTCGCGCTGGGGTACATGGTCTTTACGCACTTCGACTGGCAGGTTCCCGCCGACTACGCCCCGTTCCTATCCGTCGCGGCGCTGGCCGGGCTGGATACGGTTTTTGGCGGCGTGCGGGCGGGCATCGAGGGCCGCTTTCAAAACGATATTTTCGCCAGCGGCTTCCTGCTGAATACCCTGCTGGCGGCGGGGCTGGCCTGGCTCGGCGACCGCATCGGCGTCAACCTGGCGCTCGTGGCCGTTCTGGTGCTTGGCTCGCGCGTGTTTTTGAACCTATCGCTGATTCGCCGCTACTACCTGAACAAGCGGGCCATGCTTCGCAGCAGCCGCCAGGAAGAGGCCGCAGCCGCCAGCGCCGCCGCGCCCGCCGCCCTGAGCCAGAAGTCGGAAACCACCGGTATTTAGTCTGACCGCGCTTCGCAAGGCGAGTTTGAGCGCATGGGCAGGGAGCGACGGGAATAAATCCCCGTTCTGAAACGCAAAGCCCGCCTTCGCGGGCTAAAGGCGCGCTCTGGCTCGTCGGCATTTTTAGGCTGAACGCACGACGGCGGAAGCGGCCTTTGCATTGCAGGCCACGCAGGTGGTCTGTGCATTTCAGAACGGGGATTTATTCCCGTTCTTCCGGCTTGGCGTTTCAGCGCCGGAACAAATTCCCGTGCGTCCGGCTTGGAGCCAGCGCACGATGTTAACAAGAATGCCGCCGCAGCGTTGAGCGGTAAGGCAGACGGATTTTTGCGTCGGGTTGGGGCGGAACGAACCGGACGCGATCCTTAAACACACGAATAGCAACGCATTTTCGAGATGGGTGGGGCGCTTGGCGAGAAACGAAGTCATTACGGGTCTGGATATTGGGACAACGAAGGTGTGCGCGCTCGTCGCGGAAATAGCCGAACATGGCGAGATTATCATTACCGGGGTCGGCGTCAGCCCGTCGTTGGGAATGAAAAAGGGCGTCGTCGTTGACATCGAGTCCACCACGCGCGCGATTGAAGAGGCCGTCGGGAAAGCCTCCCGGCAGGCGGCGCGCGAGGTGGAAGCGGTTTACGTCGGCGTGACGGGCGAGCATATCGCGTCGCTCAACAGCAGCGGCGTCATCGCGATCACGCACCCTGACCGCGAAATTACGGCGGGCGACGTCGAGCGCGTCCTGGAGGCGGCGCGCAACATCGTCCTGCTGCCCGGACGCCAGATTCTGCACGCGATTCCCCGCTCTTATTCCATTGACGGGCAGAACGGCATTCGGCAGCCCATTGGCATGAGCGGGCAGCGCCTGGAAGTGCAGACGCACATCGTGCATGGCGCGACCAGTTTCCTCAACAACGTCGAAAAGTGCGTCACCAAAGCCGGGCTGGACGTGGCCGAGGAAGTGCTGGAACCCATCGCGACCGGCGAGTCCGTTCTGCTGCCTGCCGAGAAAGAATTGGGTGTGTGTCTGGTGGACATTGGCGGCGGCACGTCCGACATGGCGGTGTTCGTCAACGGCGAGATTTTTTATTCTGCGGTCGTTCCCATCGGCGGCAACCACGTCACGAACGATGTGGCGTATGGCCTGACGGTCGGGCATGACGAGGCCGAGCGCCTGAAAACCGAAAGCGGCAACGCCCTGACCGAACTCGTGCCGGAAGAGGACGTGATTTCGGTGCGGCAGGTGGGCCGCGACGAATCCCGCAAGCTGCGTCGCCGCGCCCTCGTGCAGATCATCGAGCCGCGAATGCAGGAGCTTTTCCAGATGGTCAAAGACGAACTGGAAAAGGCCGACTGCCTGGGCCATATTCCCGCCGGAATTGTCGTGAGCGGCGGGGGCAGCCAACTCAAGGGCTGCGAGGAGATCGCGCAGCAGGTGATGGGAACGCCGGTTCGCATCGGCAAGCCGCACGGCGTCGGCGGGCTGGGCGAAACCCTGACCCACCCGATGTACGCGACCGCCGTCGGGCTGGTGCTGTACGGCGCGCGGCGGGAGCGCGGCGCCCGTCCCTCGCGCCGCGATAACGACGACGGCCCGTTCGCTTTCCTGGCCCGCCTGTTCGCGCAAATCAAAAAATTGTTCGGAGTGTAAAGCGGACAACAAAACAAATTCCGCGTTTCGCGCCGACTCAGGAGGAATCCGGGTCGGTTTGTTCGCATTTAACTGTATTCTTTGGAGTTCGTGCTATCATAATGGCAAGGTTTTAACGGGTTTCAACGGGAAGGGCTACCGATGATAAATAATTCTCTCAATGGAGCGCTGCCGGAATTGGGAACGGCAAGAATCAAAGTGATCGGCGTGGGCGGCGGCGGAACGAACGCCGTCAACCGCATGATTGACGCGGGATTGGGCGGCGTGGAATTTCTGGCGATGAACACGGACGTGCAGGTGCTGAACGTCTCGAAAGCCACGCGCAAAATCCAGCTCGGCGAAAATTCCACGCGCGGTCTGGGCGCGGGCGGCAACCCCGAAGTCGGGCGCACCGCCGCGGAAGAGAGCAAAAGCGAAATCAAGAAGATGATGGACGGGGCCGACATGGTGTTCATCACGGCGGGCATGGGCGGGGGAACCGGAACCGGGGCCGCGCCCGTCATCGCCGAAATCGCCAATGAAATGGGCGCGCTCACGGTCGCTGTCGTCACCAAGCCGTTCGGGTTCGAGGGGCCGCGCCGAATGCGCCTTGCCGACGAGGGGCTGGAAAACCTCAAAAGCAAGGTAGACACCATTATCATCGTGCCGAACGACAAACTGCTGTCGGTCGGCGACCGCCGCATGACGCTTGTCGAGGCGTTCAAAGTGGCCGACGACATTCTGCGTCAGGGCGTGCAGGGCATCTCCGACATCATCACGATACCGGGCATCATCAACGTGGACTTCGCCGACGTGCGCGCCATCATGTCGGACGCGGGGTCGGCGTTGATGGGCATCGGCATGGCGAGCGGCGATCATCGCGCGGTCGAGGCGGCCCAAAACGCGGTCTCGTCGCAGCTGCTGGAAACCAGCATCAACGGCGCGACCCGCGTTCTCGTCAATGTCACGTCCGGCAACGACCTGCGCCTGGAAGAGTTCAACGAGGCGGCCAACCAGATTTATCAATTGTGCGACCAGAAGGACGCGAACATCATTTTCGGCTGGGTTCCCGACGCGAGTCTGGAAGGCGAAGTGCGCGTGACTGTGCTGGCGACCGGCTTCAACACCCGCGAAACGCTGCCGCAGCCGACGCGCGAGACCGTGCAGCCGCAGCCGCAAACCCATCCCTCAGGCGGCGTTCGCGCCTACACGCAGCCTCCGCCCGCCACCGCCGCTCCCGGCCAGACCGCGCCCGCGCAGAACTCGCCGACAACGACGCAGCCGGTTCGCGCCGGGGACGACGCGCCGCAAGCGCCCGCCCCCCCGAAACCGACCGGCGACGAACTCGACATTCCCGCGTTCCTGCGCCGCCGCTGACGAGCTTAACGCCGCCTGCTTCCGCCTTTCTCAATGGCGACGCCCTCGCTTCTCATCTCAGGAGCGGGGGCGTTCGCTTTTCAGACCGCGAAGCGAGACCCTGAAGAACGGGAAGCCGCTGACAGGCGTCGTTGAAAAGAACCGCGAAACCGCCAATTTGTCAGGAATGCCCTCAGACCGACCAGTCTTCAACCTGCAGACCGGGAACTTTGCCGAAATCGGCCAGGTTGCGCGTCAGCAGGATAGCCTCGTTAGCAAGAGCGATGGCGGCGATTTTCAAATCCATTGTCCCGATGCGAACCCTGGCCTGTCTGAGGCGGACAAACTCTGAGGCGGCGCGTTCGTTGAAATCAATCACGGCGAGCTTGCTATAAATATGGAGATGTCTTTTAAGCCGGCTGTATGCAAATACCTGATCGTGCGGCGTTCGCGCCTGTGTAATCACGGCAAGCCACCCTCGTGTTTGTTCCTCATAACTAACAATTGTTGTGGCGAGGTCGTCCGGTGCAATGGCGGCGATGCGATTTTTGAAATGCGTGGCTTCGGGGTTTGCGTATTCCAGCAGCGTCATGTTATCCGTGTCCATCAGGTACATCGTCTTCCTCATCTGCTGGCGCGTTTTGCGATTCGCGCCATTCCCTTCCATAGCGCACGGCTTCCTCGAACAACGGATCATCCTTGAACGCGCCGAAGACAAGGTCTAACCAGGGGTTTTGTTGTTGGGCGTTCTCCGGTTCGAGCCGTTCTTTGACCTGCGCCATGTCCCGCTCTAGAGCGCTCAGGCGTTCCTCAAAAGTTTCTCGCGTCGCATTTGCCATGCGAAAGGTTCCTCCTGCCTCCTGCCTGTCATTCCGTTCATTGTACCATAGGCCGCCTGCGCTTCACTTTCAGGCAGTGAACGCTTTTCGTTCGCGTCTATCCCATGAGGAGCGGGAGCGTTCGCATTTTTGAGCCATCAAGCGTGACAGGCTTTCACCTATCCGCCCGCGTCAAGTACAGGACACAAGCGCTAGATTGCGCGCTCTTAAACCGACCAGTCTTCAACCCGCAGACCGGGAACTTTGCCGAAATCGGCCAGGTTGCGCGTCAGCAGGATAGCCTCGTTAGCAAGAGCGATGGCGGCGATTTTCAAATCCATTGTCCCGATGCGAATCCGCTGCACCCATAGGCGCTGAAATTCTTCTACAGCCTGTTCGTTAAAGGGCAATACCTGCGTCTTACAATAAAAATTGAGCATTCGCTCCAATTTGTAATAACCGGCAGGCTGGCGATCTACGTTGCGAATACGGGCCGTATAGTCGAGCCAACCACGCATCTGTTCCTCATAATTGACAACACTGGCGAAAATGTCCTGTGGCGCGATGTGGGCGAGACGGTCTTCTATGTTCTGTCCTTCCTGTCCGCCACGATCTACAAGCGTGATATGGTCGGTGTCCAGCAGATGAATCACGCGGTTACATCCTCATTATCTATATCATCCATGTATTATCTATATCATTCATGTATTCGGGACGCTGGGCCTCACGGTATTTCCGCCCAAGACGCATCGCTTCGTCATAGTCGGGGTCATCTTTGAAAGCGCCAAAACGCGCCTCGTACCAGGGAATATTGGATTGCGGTATTGGGGCGGCGAGCGTTTTTTTTAATTCGGCGAGTTCCGCTTCCAGTGTCGCTACCCGTTCTTCCAGCGAAGTGTTTGCCATGCGAAACGTTCCTCCTGCCTGTTATTCCGTTCATTGTACCATGTACGATAGGGCGCACGTCTCGCTTCGACAACTTGCAGCTATTCGCGTCGGCGCTGACGGGGGCGGGGAAGGCGTTAATCCTACGCGCTTGTGCAAAATTTGCGGCGAGGCTGGCAAAACGGCGCGCTGCTGCGGAGGCGGGAGGCAAAGAGGCAGGCGTCCACCTTTCGCCTGGATCGCCTATACTGTCCGCGTTGCGAAATGGGGCGTGTCCCTCGAAAACCGGAAGCGCCAATCTGCTGTTTTCTGCGTTATATTTCCGAGGGGACAGGAGCCAGCAGATCGGACACGCGCGCTAACGCTTCCGGGCGGGCTAACGGAGCCGTCATCGCCACTGCGTCATGCGCCGTCACAGCGGTGGAACTGCGATATTGCTTTGGATCAAAGTTTACTGACACGCCCAAGACGCTATCCCACTGGCCGGCATGAACTGTTGCATAGCGTCAGCGTAGGCCTTAACCCCAACGATTATCCCCGTTTTGCTGGTTTTGAAGAGGGCGTCGTGGAACAATGTACACGCCTGTTGCAAAATGAGATATTTGCCGCCCTCGGATTGCAAGGCCCGTTCGATACGCGGAATTCTTACCCGAACGAGATTGCCGCGTTGGAAACGCTGCGGACCCGCGCCAACAAAGTGAAAAGA
>JBBRNU010000187.1:0-7624 GCA_038230115.1 Chthonomonadales bacterium
AAATTCGAGGAGTTGATGCTTCAAAAATGTCGTGACGGCAAACTTTGACGCTGACCAATACCAGCGCAGCTTTAACTGCTAGGGCAAAAGGAGATCGGCTGATGCGACAATTCAAAATCATTGTGGAAAAACATATTGACGGATATGTCGCTTACCCGCTCGGCGTCAGGGGCGTGGTTGTTGGGGAGGGCGATACCTATGAGGAGGCGCTCGCTGATGTAAAATCCGCGCTTGCTTTCCACATCGAAACCTTCGGCGCAGGCGTGGCGGAACCGGAAGAAGCGGTTCTGGAGGCCTTTGTTGTCGAAGCCGGAATTGCGGCCTGATGCTCAAGTTTCCAGTAGATGCGCCGCTGGATCGGGTTCTCAAAACGCTGGGACGCCTCGGCTTTGTTGAAGTGAGAACTGGCGGTCACATCGCGCTGGAACGACGGAACGCCGATGGGACAGCAACCTCGATGACACTGCCCAACCACCGCCATCGCAAAAGTTCGACGCTGCGAACTCTCTTAACGTAGGCGGGCATTGCGCGCGAAGACTTTTTGCTGGCTTACGAGGCAGTATGAGCAAAACGCAGTCCCTCCCAATTCATTATGGCGGACAAGACCGATGCGGGTTTTCGGCGGGGGCGATCAGAGAATTGTCGCCAAATCCGGTCCGAGGGCGACAAATCAAAGCAGAACGAACACCGGAAACGTGCGTCGTTTGTGCAGAGCGAGCGTTGCAGTTCGGCCTGCCTCCCGGAGCGGCCCATTCGCCGCCTTTGTGTTGGAGGTTGCTGTGAAGCGGAACGATAAGGTATACCTGGAATGGCGAAAACCCGCTTCCCTAATTGCCTGGGAATGGCAAAATGAGCGGCAGCCCGAAGTGAAACGTTTTTTCGCCTTTGCCTGAAGTGGTCCGTTTTATTGGGCGTTCCCGCGTTGTATTTGATTTACCGTTTAGCGCCAGATAAACTGCTCGGCTCGGCGTTTGCTATGATCGCTCTATTTGTTTTGTTTCCGCTCCATTGTTGGGTTCAGTTGAAAGGTAGGAATCAGGGCGGTTGCCGATACCGCATTAGAGACAAAGGCGTATCGCGTCGTTTCGGGGATAGAAACCGTCTTTACAAATGGACTGACGTTGAAGGCTATCGCTTCTACGACCATGAGAACTTCGCAGGCGTTCGCGTTCTGGAACTGCACATCAAACGTTACAAGAAGCCGCGCAATTGGTATTTCGATCCGCAGCAAGTAGACGAGCGCGAAATAGGCCGCCTGTTGAGCGAATTCGGCGTTTGTCCGCTGCGCGTCTGACGCAAAATACAGCCCCTTCCGCTCTTGTCAGAAAAGGGGAGGCTCGTTGTTTGGGACAGGCCATGAACCTGCCCCTTTCGGGGTAGATGGCAGGCAGAAACTTTCGTGGCAGGGCCGAAGCGTAAGCGTCAGGAGGTTTTTACGATGTCTCTGGTTGAACTGTTGCCTTCGATTCAGGCTTTGCCTCGCAGTGAAAAATTTCTTTTGGTACAAGAACTTGTCGCCGAACTTGCTCAGGAGGAAGGGCTTGCGGAGGGCGAATATCCTGTCTGGTCTCCCTATGACGCCCATGAAGCTGCCGCGACGCTGCTCCAATTGCTCGAACAGGACAAGGTTGAAGCAGCATGATCGAACCGGCGTGTTTCCCTTTCGTAGACGCCGATCCGACTCAACCTAGGGTCAGCCTAACGCCCCTGATGGCATTAACCCTGACGCATGGCAAACGAGAAGTTGCGGTTCCCGGTCTGCTGGATACAGGCGCGTCGGTCAATGTTTTGCCTTACTCTATAGGCGAACAACTCGGTTTCGTATGGGAGCGACAGAGAACCGCCATCGTTTTGTCGGGGAATCTGGCGCGTCTCCAGGCTCGCGGCATTGTCGTTTCGGCAACCGTAGCCTCCTTTGCTCCAGTACGTCTTGCGTTTGCCTGGACGCAGACCGACAACATTCGGCTCATTCTGGGTCAGGCGAATTTCTTTATGGAATTTGACGTGTGCTTCTTCCGGGCGCGCACCGAATTTGAGGTGAAGCCGAAAACGGCAGGTTGAGACTCCACTAAATTCGATCCTTGGGCCGACAAATCAACATAGAAAGCGATTTCGATACCACGCATGATGACAAACAGAATACATACGGGCGACGGACGTTGTTGGAAGAGGGTTGGCGGGGCGGGGATGTGCGCGCTGCTGGCGCTGCCGATGACGGCGAGCGCCCAGAGCGGGCCGTACAACCTGACCATGAAGTTCAAGCCCGGCGAGGTCAGCAAATACTTGACCACGATGCAGATGACGATCACGATCCCGATGCCGGGGCAGCCTAATCCGTTCGCGCAGCGCAGTGACGTGAGCCTGCTCCAGCAGGTCAAGGTCAGCAAGAAACTGCCCAACGGTGGCGGCGAAACCGAAACCGTCGTCCTGAAAACGCAGGGAACCCGAGACGGGCAGCCCTTCAATCCGCCCGCCAACGCCGCGCCCATCGTCACAGTCTACGATGCGCGGGGCAACGTGGTCGCCACGCGCGGTCTGCCCAAAAGCGCGCCCGGAATGCCCTCGCTCGATACGCTGTTGGGGCCGGGCGGTCTGAAAACGGCGGGCGCGTATCTCCCGCCCCGCCCGGTTCGGCCCGGCGATACGTGGACGCAGAAGGTCGCGATTGGGACTTTGGGAGCCAGCGGCATCGCCAAATCGTCGTTCGTCCGGCTGGAAAACATCGGCGCGTTCAAGACGGCGCGGATTCACACGGTCGTGGCGCTCCCCATTCGCATCATGATGGACGCCGCGCAGCAGCCCACGCAAAAAGCCAATCTCGCCGCGATGACCGTAAGCGGCACGGTCAAGATTACGACCGACAGCAACTTCGCCATTTCCGAAGGTAAAACCGTGCGCTCGGCCAGCGCGGGCGGCGCGACCATGATTATTACGCCGCGCAAGGGAACCCCGATGCCTGCCGGGCCGAACGGCGCGCCGCAAACCATGACGATGGCGATCAAAATGGCGGTCGGCAATAATTTGCAGCCCTGAAGAGGCAAACGAAAATCGAAACCCGCCCGCGCTTCCCAAAGTTTGCCGGAAGCGCGGGCGGAGTTGTGTAGAAATACAAAGGCAAAGGGTTTAAGAACGCTCATGGCAGACCTTGACGTCAGGCCGCTGCGCGAGACCAGCGGGGATTTTCTCGATTACCTCGACGAATGGAAGGCGGGCCTTCCGTCCGCTTCGCTCGACAGCCTGATCGCCGAAGCGGGCGGGCCGGAACACGTCGGCATTTTCTGCGTGGATGTCATCAACGGGTTTTGCCACGAGGGGCCGCTGCACAGCAAGCGCGTGCAGAAAATCATCGCGCCCATCGCCGACCTTTTCGCCAGAGCGTATGAAAAAGGCGTGCGGCATTTCGTTCTGGCCCACGACGCGCACGACCCGGACGCCCCGGAGTTCGCCAGCTACCCGCCGCACTGCCTGCGCGGGTCGCACGAGTCGGAAATCGTCCCGGAACTGCTCGCGCTGCCGTTCGCAAGCGAATTTCAGCTTTTCCCCAAGAACTGTATCCATTCCGCCGTCGGAACCGGCCTGAACGCCTGGCTCGACGCACGCCCCGACGTGACCCACCGCATCGTCGTTGGCGACTGCACCGATTTGTGTACCTATCATCTGGCAATGTACTTGAAAGTGCGCGCGAACGCCGCCAATCGTCTCGATCCCGTCATTCTTCCCGTCAACTGCGTGGACACCTACGATGTTCCGGTCGGCATTGCCCGCGCGGAAAACCTCCCGGCGCATCCCGCCGACCTTCTGCACACGGTTTTTCTGTACAACATGGTCCGCAACAACGTCACGCTCCGAACGGCGCTGACATAATTTTGACATTAAAGCCGGGTCATAGGGGTTATCCAACGGGTCGAGCAGGCAAATATGCCGGTAAATCTCAGCGCATAAAAAATATTTAAGGGATTTGGTCAAAAGCGACCGAAAATCTATTGACAAGCGCAGGCAATCCCTATATACTGTTCATAGTCGGAAGATTGTTTGTCTCCTGTGGGCATCGGCAATCGCTACAAATTGCAATCGCCACTCGCCTGAGTTGAATAAACGCCGATTATGCAGTCTTTGCACGTACGAGCAGGATTGCGCGGGGAAGCGACCTATTCGCCGCTTCCGCCCATTTTATGGCTGCGCGTTCAATTTTCTTGTCATCGTCATGGTGGTTTCGCTCTGCAAAAGCGCGCCTGCGCCGACGCCCTTGAAAGCGGCGGTCTGCGGCAAGCCCAAAAGAGCAGGGACAGGAAAACGGGCGCGGATTTGACCGAAACCAACCGCCAGCCCAAACCGTCAAGCATAGACCACGCGCGCAAGCGTACTGCACAGAGGAGGTGAAAGAATGGGTTCTGGAAAATCGGTGTCTCCCGCAATTATCGGTATCGTCGTCGTCGTTTTGATCGCGTTCGTGGCCTTCATCGGTTATCGCACGTTTGGGCCGGACAGCAAGCCAACCACCGCAACCAGCCAGGCAGGGGACGACTTCATCTCGCAAATGGCGAAGAAAAGCGGCGGGGACATGAGCAAACTCAGCCCGGAAGAAGCGGAGAAGCTCAACAAAATGACCGGCGGGCATGGCGCGCAAGCGATGTCCGGTATGCTGGCAAAGTAGTAACTCGACGATCCGTCCGCTACGCACTGTCAAGGTGAAATTTGCCAGCGCATCCTTTCGAAGGAGAACCTAGGAATGCATTCGCACAAAGGAACCCGAAACACCGGGTTCACTCTCATCGAGCTGCTCGTCGTTATCGCAATTATCGCTATTCTGGCAGCCATCCTCTTCCCGGTCTTCGCTCAGGCTCGCGCCGCCGCGCGCAAAGCCAACGGTATCAGCATGTGCAGGCAGGTTGCGACAGGCATCCTGATGTACGATCAGGATTACGACGAGAAATTCCCGCGCTCCGGCTGGAGCGGTAACTCCAACAACGACCCCGTCGGCGTGGGAACCTGGCTCAACTCGGTTGGCAACACCCAGTGGCCCAACGTGGTCGCGCCCTATCACAAGAACGCCCAGATCGTGGAAGACCCGGCGGACACCAGCGCGTTTCCGGGCAACACGTATTCCAATGGCCGTCACTCGCTGCTGCTCAACGACCTGTTGAGCCACCACCAGACCGCTACTGGCGACCAGGGCAGCGTTGATTTCGACGGCCCCAACGCGGATATCAGGCCGCAGACGCCCTGGAGCATTTCGGAAGTGGCCGCTCCCTCGGACTGCGTCATGGTGACCGAAGGCTTCTGCCCCTGGGGAGCCGGCAATGTCGCTAATGACACGAAGTCGCAGGCCCCGGACTGGACGGGCAGCAAATCCGACTTCTCGAAATGGCGGAGCGAGCAGTCCATGTCGCAGTATCAGGCCATCCTGATCACCGGCACGAACTACGGCGGCTGGAGCGCCTTTACCGGCCTGCCGATTCATGGCGGCGGCACGGTCTACGCCTACACCGACGGCCACGCCAAGTGGACGAAGGCCTTCAACAAGGATGCGGCGGCGAGCGACACCAAGTTCTTCGGCAACTTGCTGCACGGCACGCTGCCCTTCCGCAAGAACTACGATCCGGGTCAGCGCAACACAAACCTGCCCATCGGTCTCCACCTCAACAATAACGGCGGCAACGACAACTGGCACTAGTTCGTCAGACGCATGGAACTATGGCTTCCATAAACTAGAACAGGCCGGGGCTGCTCATGCCCCGGCCTGTTTTTGCCTGCCCCGCCGTACAAAGTAAAATTGCGCCTCGAAAGAAAGTCAGGGACATTCAGCGGGCTTCTTTTCGTAATAGGAAAAGGCGACGCGGCGGCAATGCCAATGCGGGAGGCGAAAGTTTCGCTTCCGACTTTCTGAATTATTTGCAACGAACGTAGAGCGCGAAAGTGGCTGGGCTGAACCGACAAACCAGGAAAGGAGAAATCTTGTCATGATTGAAGATGGCAGCGCGCTGCCGGAGCCGCGCGTGCGGCGCCCGTTGAGCTGGCCCGGTATCCTTCTCATTTTCGCCGCGATTGCCCTGTTGACGTACATGGGCTGGCTGGCGCAAAACGCGTTCGGGGGACAGGAGGTCGAGTCGGCGCACTCCCACAAGATTACGATGCGGGTGTATAATCTGGCGGTTTCGGTCAAGGGCGATGCGACGAAGCTGAAACCGGCAGACCGCGCGTGGATGCGAGAACTCACGACCGGTCATGAGCAGGAAGCGATAGAAAAAATGTACAAGAATTACCAGCCTGAAGCCCGCCCCTACGAACGCGAATAAGGATATGAGAAACCCATCTTCCCGCCCGCCTCGCCGCCATCGCTTCTGGATTCAACTCGCCGCTGTCGCAGTCTTGAGTATGGTCGCTGCCAGCGTTTGGCTGCTGCCGCTTCGCACGGAGCGCCGCCGAAAGACCGCCTCTCTTGAAGAGTTGGCTCAGGACGCGCGCCGCAACCCAAACGACGCGCGCGTGTCCTATTACCAGGGCGTTCGGCTGAACCGCCTGGGACAGGACGCGCCTGCCCTGAACGCATTCGCTCGCGCGGCCACGCTCGATGGCGACAGCGAAGAAATTTGGCTGGCCTGGGCCAGTCTGGCGGGACAGGTTCATAACGACGATGAGGCGCTGCAAATTCTGCACGTTTTTGCCGCGCAGCATCCGCAAAGCGCCAGAACGCACTATGCCCTGGCCCTGCTTTATGGGCAAAAGCAGGTCGCGGAGCGCGCCCAGAAGGAAGCGGAAGCCGCCGCGCAAATTGACCCGCGCAACGCGGACGCCTGGCGCGTTGCCGGAGTCAGCGTTATGGAGCAGCTGGATCACGCCGAAGCGCAAAACGCGCAGAAAGCCGAAACCTATCTGCGTCGGGCGGCGGCGGAAGGCCCGAAAGACTGGCGTAATCAGCTGGCGCTGGGAAACGCCCTGCGAAATGTCAAGAACAACGCCGGGGCGCTGGCCGCGTATCAGGAAGCGGCGCGTCTGGCCCCGGACAATCCCCTCGCTTTGCTCGCGCTGGGCAGCGGACAAGCGGCCCTGGCGCGGAATGCCGAAGAACGCGAAGCGGCGCGCAAGCCCCTTGAACGCGCCATTGCGCTGGCTCCCGGTTTCGCGTCCGCTTACCTCGCGCTGGGACAAAGCTACACGCCGGACGCGCGCTGGGCCGAGGCGAGCCGCGCGCTTGAAATTTCGTCCCGGCTCGACCCCGCCAACTTGAGCGTCCATCTGGAACTGAGTCGCGTCTATCATCATCTGAACAATCAGCCTGCCTCCGAACGCGAAAGCCGCATCCATCAGAAACTGCGCGACGTGGAAGTGCAAAAACTAAATCTGGGCGCGTGGGCGCGCGTCGCCAACGACAACGGCGCCCGGTTGGAATTGGCCCGTCTGTTCGTCCAACAAGGCGATTACGCCCAAGCCGAAGATATGTATCGCGCCGTCCTGGCGCACACGCCCGACCTTGCGGCGGCGCAGCGCGAATTTGCCGCGCTGGACTCAGACCGATTCAGACGGAGGTCGCAGCGGGTCCGCTGCACTCGCGCCAGCCCGCTACCGGGGCTGCCAGGTAGGCGGTGCATCGCCGTCGGCGATGTTGCCGGAGGTCGACCCCGTG
>JBBRNU010000188.1:0-7609 GCA_038230115.1 Chthonomonadales bacterium
AGGCGGGACAATTTGAACGCGCGCTGCCGGAAGCGCACTTGCGCGCAACCGCGATGGAATTGCGCTTCCTGAACGAATGGGCGCGGCAGATGCAGGTAGCGACATCGGAATTTGCTATTGAGTCCACCAATCCGCTCCGCAGTCAGTTTCGCAGCCATCGGATTTTTCTGGAGCGTCTGCGAGCGCGGTGGGACTATCCGCTGCCGAACGAAGCGGAAAGGGACGCCGCCCATGAATTTTGGAAGCGTATCCTGAAGGGAGAAGAATAATGCGGGCAAGATTGCTTATCATTGAGCCGCAGCAAGCGAAAGAGCCGCCCGGAGCGCCTTATCTTCTTCTTGAGGATGGGGGCGTTACTCTCTATCAGGCGGGACATTGGCTGCGCGGCATTCCGCGCAAAACTCTGGACGTCATTACAGAGTCGGATATTCAAGAGTTATTGCATCTGCGCCCGGAAGAGCGCCCGTTCTTGTATCTTGCGTCTCCAAGAGAATTGCCCGATGAGAATTTGCTGACGCCAACAATGATGGCTTGGACCCGGCAGTGGTGGATCGAGGAGGTAACGGCCTTAGCGCGCAGCGGCGCGATTGCCGACGCGCCTGCGGTCAAGACGGCAGCCTAGACAGTTTTGATGATTTGCTTGCGTTGGGTGGCTGGCGCGCTTTCTGCGTGGAATGCCATAAAAAATACGGAACAACCTGGGGTTCGCCAATCGGAACGGGGCGCTTTCAAATCGCAGGGTAAAATGCCGCGCGGTTTCGGCGACGGACAGGAGTAATCGGATACGCCGATGACGAAAGTAGCCTTATTCTGCCCGCGTCTGGAAGCCGAAGCGAGCGAGGATTGGCAGCGGCGGGCGCAGGCGTGCCGCAGTTACGTCCGCGCGCAGTCGGGCGTCGAGGCGCTGGAGTTCGACACGCTGGAGCAGTTGCAGGACAACTATGCGCGCCTGTTGTTTCGCCGGATCGTTGTGGCGCAGGGCGGCTACTATCCGCTCGATTTTCACGCCTGGGCCAGCCAAAACCGGGTAGACGTGCTGGACGTGCAGTCTCTCCATGAGCCAGCGGAACGGCCTGCCTTTTCTTTGCCGAAACGAAGTCGAACGCGCCTCCTCCGCTGAAGGGCGGAAATTATGAAAGCGTGCAGAGTCAATGTCACTCTGAGGTGAACAGCGAATGCCGGACTTTTCTTTAAGCGCCGATAATTGGGACTTGCACCGACGGGCCGAGCGCGACCGCCAGCGCCACAACGAGAAGGTCAAAGAGGTCATCAAAAAAAACCTCGGCGACATCATTAGCCAGCAGGACATCATCACCGCCGACCAGGGCAAAATCGTCAAGATTCCCGTGCGCGGCCTCGAACTGCCCCACATTCGCTACGACAACGAGGAACGCGAGCGGGTCGGACAGGGCGGCGGCGGCACGAAACCCGGCGACATTCTGGGCCGCGCGCCCCAGGAGGGACAGGGAACCGGCAAAGAGGCCGGACAGGAAGCGGGCGTGGATTTTTACGACGCCGAACTGACCCTGGAAGAGCTGACCTCGCTGGTTTTTGAAGACCTGCACCTGCCCAATCTCGAAGATCGCGGCGTCAAGCAGATCATGTCGGAACACGCCGACTTCAACAGCATCAGCAAGCGCGGCATCACGAGCAACCTGGATCGCAAGCGCACCCTGCTCGAAGCCTACAAGCGCAACGCGCGTGAGGGCAAGCCGGGCTGGGAAATTCGCAACGAAGACCGGCGCTACAAAACCTGGGAGATGGTGACCGAGCCGCAGCGCAATGCCGTCGTCTTTGCGATGCGCGACGTGTCCGGCTCGATGGGCGAGTTCGAGGCGTATATCTGCCGGTCGTTCTACTTCTGGATGCTGCGGTTTTTGCGGAAGAAGTACGCCAGCGCCGAAATTGTTTTCATCACCTGCCATACCGAAGCCAAAGAGGTGGACGAGCATTCGTTCTTCTCGCTCGGCGATTCGGGCGGCACGAAAATGAGCGAGGCGTACAAGCTGGCGATGCGAATTATTGATAAGCGCTACAACCCGCGCGAATGGAATATCTACCCCTTCCTGTTTTCTGACGGGTACAACTGGGGCGACGCCGAGTGCGTGGACTTGATGAAGAAGATGATCGAGATTTCCAACTTGATCGGGTACGGCGAAATCGCCAACGATATCTGGAGCCAGTCGCCGCACTTCGCCCCGCTGGGTCAGGCGTATCAGGAGGCGTTCGAGGGGGATAAGCGCGTCTGCCTGGTGAAAATCAACGCCAAAGAGGACGTCTGGCCCGCCCTGAAAAAATTCTTCAGCAAGCACCCGGAATTGCAGGAAGTCGCGTAAAAAAAGCGCGGCGTCGGCAAAGTGGAGAAAGTGAGGCAGGCGATTTAGACCTGCGGGACGAATGAAGTCCTGAATGAAGCCATAGGGAGAGCGTTGGTCAGCGTTGGGGGGTTGGGACTGGTTGGCAGCGCGGCGGAGCGAGCGCCCGTTCGCCGTGAGGGTAAGCGGTGGAGTGAGCGGCAGTAAAATGTAAGGCAGCGATACGTCAGGAAGAACTCGACAGGAGGGACTCGAATCGTGCAACACCGGATTACTGCAAGACCCGCGCGCAGACGCGCGGCCACCCGGTTGCCAATTGCTTCGCTGGGGCTGACGCTGGCTCTGGCCGCCTGCGCCGGTTCCGCCCGCGCGCAGGATTTTGTTTACAACGATTTCAGTTCCATCAGCGGGCTGACGCTGGCGGGCAAAGCCGCGCAGGAGGGCAGCGTGCTGCGCCTGACGCCCGCGCTCGCCAACCAGAACAGCGCGGGCGCGTGGTATACGGACAAAGTCGGCGTGAAAACGGGCTTTTCCAGCTCGTTCACCTTCGACATTTCCGAGCAGTCTACGCCCAACGACACCAAGGGCATTGGCGGCGACGGCTTGTCTTTCAACGTCCAGACAATCACGAACACGGCGGCGACGGGGGATCAGGGGCTGGGCAGCGTGGACACGCACGCGCTTTCCTTCGACCTGATTACGTACCACCATCCGCAGGAAATCTCCCCGGACGGCAACGAGATCAAGCTGTATGTCGGCGGCGCGCTCCGGTCGGAAATTGACCTGAACGCTACGAGCCTGGACATTCGGGACGGGTCGCACACGGTAGATTTGGATTACGATGGCGCGCTTTTCAAGGCGAAGATTGATGGCACACAGGTTTTGAACCTGTCCGGCGTTTCGCTGGGCCTGGCCGCCGACGCCAACGGCAAGGCTTGGGTCGGGTTCGGGGCGCGCACCGTCGCGGCCTACGAAAACCACGACATCACGAGCTGGAATTTTCACACCCACGCCGCCCCCGGCCCCGATTCGGTCGCGGTCTTCGGTCTGGGCATCGCGGGTCTGCTGCCCGCTCTGCGACGGCGACGCGCCCGTGTATAAATTCGGGCAGTGAACCGGGCGCGGGTCCATTCGCAAACGCGCCCCGCGTCGAACGCCTGCCTCCCGAAACAACAGCGGCCAGCGCGTGACCGACGCCCTCTGGCCGCTGTTCGCATGGAAACGAAATTACAGGGGAAACAAAGAATGATTGTACGTCGCAATCCAGACGATGAGCAAGCGCTGCAAAAAACGGAACAAGCCTGGTTCGAGAGTAACGCGCCGGATAACGCGCAGGCCATCCGCGAAATCAATGCCGAAGCGTCGAAATACGGTCTCGTTCGGACAAAGGAATACTGGCTTCAGCAGTTTACGCTTGATGGAAATCTCGTGTATCGCGGCTTCTGCTGGCGTATGGAGCCATCCGGCATCGGGCAAAAACTTGCCCAAGCGCGAGCGGGCAACCTTGTCGGCGTCTCCTCTTCGGAAATTGTGCGCGGAATGCGAGACAATGAGGAATGACAGTACGCCCGCATGTCGTCATTGACGCTTGTGTCGCAGGAGCATGGACATTCACAGAGCAATACACAAATCCAGCGTGAGCGTCTTGGACGCGATTGAGAACTACCGGATATATCCCATCGTCCCGGATCGGTTTCAGATCGAGGTTCTGCGTATCTGCCAGAAAAAAACCACCGGCAGCCAGCCAGGGGCGGTTTCTTCACAGGAGGCATGGCGAAGATTTCTCGATACAGCGGCTCTGCCTATTTTGGAAGTTCCCTCGGCGGAGTTTTATGAGCAGGCATGGCAGTTGGCGCAGACCGAGAGGCTTACAGTACACGACGCGCTTTATCTTGCTTTAGCGTTGGACTGGAACGCGGAACTGTGGACGTTGGATGCGGGTTTGGCGTCGGTCTTCGCACAATATGCAAACGTGTATGACCTTCGCAATGTTCTGTTTCCGTATTGACCGCGAACAAGGAATGGATGGGGTAAGACAATGAACCATAGCGACCGGATGGAACTGGAAAAATGGATCGAGATCATCACGGAGAAGGCGGCAGGGTATGGCCTGGACTGCTATCCCACGCATTTCGAGGTCGTGCCGGATCACGTCATCTACGAGCTGGGCAGCTACGTCCTGCCCGCCCGGTTCTCGCACTGGACGTTCGGGCGCGACTATCACCGCCAGAAGACGATGTACGAGTACGGGATGGCGAAAATCTATGAAATCGTCTTCAATACCGACCCGTGCCAGGCGTTTCTGCTGGACAGCAATTCCATGCTGGCGCATAAGTTCGTCGTGGCGCACGTGCTGGGGCATAACGACTTTTTCAAGAACAACACCTATTTCGACCACACCGACCGGGGCATGATCGAGAAGGTGCGGCTGCACGGCAACCGCATTCGCAAGTATGAGGAAGAGTTCGGGGCGCTCGTCGTCGAGGAGTTCCTGGACGCCGTGCTTTCCATCGAAGAGCATTTCGATACCGGCCTGACCACGACATTTCGCCGCAAGTCGCCGGAACAGCACGAGGCCGACCGTCGCGCGCCAAAGCGCTCCGCGACGGAATACGACGACCTGTGGAACCTGACCGAACACCGGAACGGCCCCGACCCGCTCCGCCCGCGCAAATTCCCGCCGGAACCCGACAAAGACCTGCTCGGCTTCCTGCGCGACCACGCCCCGGAACTGGAGAAGTGGCAGCGCGACATCCTCAACATGATCCGCGAGGAGATGATTTATTTCATCCCGCAGATGCGAACCAAAATCGCTAACGAGGGCTGGGCGTCGTTCTGGCACGAGCGCATTATGACGGATTTGGACCTGACGCCCGAAGAGCATCTGGAATTCCGGCGTATGCACGCCTCCGTTTTGTCGCCCGGCTCGCGTATGTCCATCAACCCCTACTACGTCGGCTACAACATCTTCCGCGACATCGAGCGGCGCTGGAACGGCGAGGGCGACAAGGATTTCGACGAGGAGGACTGGCAGGGCTACAAGCGCGTGCGCCCGTCCGACGAGGGCATAAAGAAAATTTTCGAGGTGCGCCGCGACGAATCGGACGTTTCGTTCCTGCGAAAATACCTGACGCGCGGGCTGGTTACCCGGCTGGATATGTACACCTACAAGCTCGAAGAGGTGAACGGCGAGCAGATGTGGGTCGTGCAGGACACGGATTGGGAGCGGGTGCGGGATAGCCTGCTCGATTCGATGACCAACTTCGGCATCCCGATGATTTATGTCGAGGACGCGGATTACAACCGGCATGGCGAGCTGCTGCTGCGTCACGCTTACGATGGCAAACCGCTGGATCGGGATTACACGTCGCGCACCCTGAAGTACATTCATTCGCTGTGGAAGCGTCCGGTTCACATGGCGACCATCGCGGACGACAAGGAAGTTCTGCTCTCGCACGACGGCGAGGAATTCACGGAAACCGTGCTGTAGGTTGGAAGCCAGGTTTGAAGCGCAACGGGGCTGCGGGTTTGAACCACCGAGACACAGAGGCACAGAGGAGAAGCGAAGAGAAAGCATTAGGGGGAGAGCGAGAGGATTTCCCTGCCGTTTCACGAATCCGCGCGCAGCAAATCTTGGCGCGGGTTGGGCGCAGCGGTTCGGCTTCGGGTTGACATTCTTGTTTGCGTAGGACAGTCAGGAGCGTTTTGTGAAACCCTCGCGGTTTGGTCTGGCGGTTCTGATTAGCGGCAGTCTGTTTTGCGTGTTCCTATTATGGCAGGCGCTCGCCACAGAGGACGCGATAGAACGCTTGTTCGGCGCTACAATTGGAGGCATAGCTGCCTGTCTGCTCTTGCCCTTTTGGGTACTCTATCGCGGCCCGGTTCCCTTTCGTACCGCGCTTATTGCGGCATTGCTTGGCGTCATAAGCGTACCGATTCTGAACGCCTGGGCGTGCTGGGCTTCCGGCACACGTCTCGTTAACCCGCTGGATCATGCGTGGCTGCTCTTGTTCTGCATTCCCGGCGCGATTGCAGTCTGGCGCAGCCGCCGACGGTTCGCATGAGGAAACTAATGCGCTTACCAAAAACTCTGGCAGTCGCCTTCTTGTTTTGTCTTGCTTCCGCTGTGCAGGCGCAAAACTTGCTGATCAACGACAGTTTCGAGGACCCTCTTATCAACGACTCCTGGCGCACCTACTACTCAGGACAAACATTCGGCGGGTGGACAGTGGATCAAAACTCCGTAGACTTGATCAATCGCTATTGGGTTTCTGCGGATGGCAGCCAATCGGTGGACCTTTCTGGCGACGATTACAACGGGGCTATTTACCAGGATGTTCCGACAGTAGTAGGGCAGCGTTATCAGCTCGATTTTCAGTTTTCCGGCAACCCTGTCTACCCGGAATACGCCCCGATAAAATCCATGAGCGTCTTTTGGGGGCCAGACGCAGCCTCTTTGACGGAAGAGGGAACCTTCTTATTCGACGTTCGCGGTTACTCCCAGGAGAACATGGGGTGGGTCGCGCGGCAGATACCCGACCTGATCGCAACCAGTTCGACGATGCGCCTGCGTTTTGTCAGTAACACAATCCCAGGCATTGGCCCCGTTATTGACGCCGTCTCGCTGCGCGCCCTAAACGCGGTTCCCGAACCCAATGACAGGGCAACCCTAACGTTGGGCATGACTCTGGGCGTCTTCAGTCTACGACACGCACGTCGAAGAAAAGTATAAACGCTTTTTGCAGGCAGCCGCCTGCCTCTCCGGTACTGTGGATGCCCGCGCCAGATCGTATGCGTAGCGCGTTCCACATTACCATCATTACCCAGCGAAGGAGCCTTTTTCATGACCGCTTTCCAGCCCCGCGAACATTTGCACGCCGCCGTACAGCGCGCCCACGACCTGCTCGTCAAGGATTTGCAGGCGATTGACGCCGATAAGCAAACGGAGTCGCTCGCCGGCTGCGCGCGGCCCGCCTTGCCGATGCTCGTGGAGTGCGCCAGCGTGAATTCGATGGTCGCCACGTATCTGACGACCGGCGAGGTGAAACGGCTTTCGCCCGAAGAGCGGGAGGCGTTTATGGCGCGTTTCGATACGGCGGAAAAGACGCTGGCCTTTCTGGAAGAGGCCACCGGGCAGCTGCTGGCGGCGATTGACGGGCTGGACGAAGCCACGCTGGGCGACGTTTCCGACGCCCTGTTCGGTTCGCCGCGCACCCGCTTCGCAATCGCCGAGCTGCCAGCCACTCACATGATGTACCACGACGGTCAGCTCAACTACATCCAGACGCTGCACG
>JBBRNU010000189.1:0-7602 GCA_038230115.1 Chthonomonadales bacterium
CGCCGAGGCGGGCGAAGTGCCGGAGCACCGCGAGACCCGAGTTGGCCTTCATCGCGTAGCAGAGCTGCACATCGAGACCGGTCAGACTGTGCGCGAGACGGGTGTAGTTATCCGACATCGTGGCGGCACTGGTGACGTAGGTCGGCGTGCCGTAGAGACGGGCGACTTCGGCGAGATCGACTGATTCGCAGTGTAGATTTTGACCAACGTAACGGAAGTGGTGCATGGCGATAAAAAGGCGTGAAAGGCCAAAAATTAACGAGTTTCGTCTTGAAAAAACGAATCCAAAATTTCCTTTTTATATTCTGTGCTGCGTTTTCTCGCTAATTTCTTCCGCCGTCCCGCCATCCGCTTCGGATTGGCGCGGGATCGTCGCGGTGGTCGTTTGCGCGATCCGCAGTTCGTAAGCTTCATGTCGCAGACCAACCGCCGCTCGCTCGATACCGATTTAAAGGACGCTCTGTTGCGCAGTCGGAAATTGGCGCGGCATACGTTGATAGCCGCAGCCGTGGTCGGCGCGGCGTGGTTCGCCCTCGAGAGCGCCAAGGCGTTGTCGATATTCTGAGAGCGCGGCCTTGCGGTCGGCCCGCGGACTGCCTTGCGTGGAAGGCATGCTGCCCCTCCGTAATTTCTCCCGCTTCATCGGTCTCTCGCTCATTCTATCCTGCTGCGCGTTCGTCGCCGGCTGCACCGGCTTCCAGCTTTCGGGCGTGACCGTCAGCCTCGGAGCCACTCTGGAAACCCAGGCGTCGAACGATTCCGGGGCGGCTGCGGGCGCGGCAGGGGCTTGCGTAACTCCGCCGTCCGACGGCAGCGTAAATACCGGCGTGTCGGCGTTATCGGGCGCGGAGGGCGCTGGCGGGCTGGCGGACTGGAAAGGCATTGGCGGCGTGGGAGCGACCGGCGGCGGAGGGTTTTCGCCAGCGAAAGGCGCAAACGGAATCGTATCGCCCGGCGCGGGCGGCGGGTTACTGCCGGGCGGAGGCGGCGGAACGCTCGCGTCGGCAAAACCGGGAACGGGCGGAGCGCTCGCATCGGCGAAACCTGCGTTCGATGGCGCGCGGAAGTCCGCGAACCCCGCTGCGCCTGACGGCGCGCTTGCGTCCGGCGTCGCCGTTTCCCCGGCGGGCGAGGGCGGAGCCTGGGCCGCGCCGCAGTACGGGCAGAAGCGCGACGGCTGATCCAAAACGTGGACACAGGAGGGACAGACGGTCTGCGTCGGCGAGGTTCGGGACTTGCGCCGGGCGGTCGTCAGGGACTGGAAAACTTCGGCGAGCGCCTGCCCGTCGGCCAGATTGTCCCCGCCCTTGACGCGCATTCGGAACCGCTGCTCGCTGTTGAATTCGAGGACGATTCGGCCCGCCGGTTCCGCGCCGAACGTTTCAATATCCGTAAACGTGAGCGCCTGCAAATCGGCGATGTCGAAGAAGTGCGGCGCGATCTCGCTGGGCTTGCCGTCTTCAGGATGAATGTGCTGCAAAATCACGCGGCGCTCGCTCAGACCGATATTGACGTGCGGGGCGAAAAAGGCTTCCGGCCCGACGTTGAGTTTGCCGCGCCACCCGCCCGCGAGACGTCCGCGCGCGAACCCCAATAATTGCTCGTCGCCGTCCAGAACAGTTCGCAGGGCCGTCACGATGGCGGCTTGCTCGGCGCGGCGGCGCGTTTTTGCATCGGCTTCTTTTCCGGCCTTTTCCTCGGCCCGGCGTTCGGTTGCATTCACCATCTCGCGCATCCTCCCCCTGATTATTGCGCGTCCCGCCCGACAAACAGAGGCGGCGCGTTCGGCTTCCTGCCAGTTCATAAAACGCGGCAGGCGCATGATAAGGGTACGGAGGCCGAGGGCGTCAAGTTTCGCGCGGGGGGAAAGACACGGCCAGCAGGAGAATTCGACGGACGCGGGCGGGAAAATTGCCCCGCTGACCGGCCCGGTTCAGTTTTCGCGAACCGCGCCGCCGCGCGCCCGATGACGGCGAACAGGGGCCGCTTCATCAACCGCGACCTCATCGGGTACAATGGCGGAAGGAACTTCTACCACGCTAGAGAGCGCCATGCTCCATATCCTTTTCGACATTCAACGGGTGAATGTCCCCTTGAGAGGTTGAGCTGGAATGACACAAGACGACGAAGCCATCTCTGATTACCATGCGTTAGGCCCATTGGATTATCATGAAGTCGAACAAATGATAATTCGGCAAGCAATGGGGCCGAAACATTTCGAAATGTCGCTCCAGATAGAATTGCGCCATGCACGCCCGGAAGTTCCTCAGCGGTTGACGCTCATCTGCTACAACGTTCGTAATTTGAATTTTTCGACATCCAATACCCAATTGATTACGTTCGGGTATTTGGATGTTGTGTCCCTGAAACATCTTCAATGGGAAGACATCAACTACAAATTCTTTGAGGCTGAACAAGACTCAGAATTTCAATTTATATGTCGCGAGTTCGTCGCCATTGTAGAGTGAAACGGTAGATAGCGGCGCAGGCGAGCAATACAGCCGGAGGCATTAGTCTAGCAGACGCTTATCGGGGGCCTAGCGACTGACCCGATAGAAATTCGTCACCTCCGAATTACGGGAGGTTTCCAGCATGACATTGGGAATGCTCTTATTGGGAATATTTTGGTTCTTTTGTGGGTTATTAGCACACCGCTTAGGAGAGTCGTTTGGATTTTTCGGGTATATCGTTGGTTTCGTCTGTGGCGCTGTCGCGGGCTATTTCGTTTCCTGGATCGTCTTGGTTGGGAGGCTGCGGCTGTTCTACCCACTACCTCTGTGCCGCCGGGGGAACTGTCAAGGCTATGATGCCTATCACTGGCCGTTGAGAACCGTGTACGGGTGGGAATGGTGGGAAATTTATCGCTATCGCTGCAACTGTGAAGACGGCGACTATATTCGGAAGGGAAAACAATTCCTGATGTTTCTTCCCGATGGGGAAACCGCTCCGTTCAAGAAGCTCACGGGTTTCCGTAAATGGACAAGCGCCGAATGAATGCCGCGCCGCCCGTCAAGCAACTTTGCGCCGAAGCGCGGTTCCCCTCCTGGAACTCGCCAGCGCGGGAACGATCCTTGCGGTCAACACGGTCGGCCCCAACGGTCGGCTCGCCCGGCACGACGGCAACGCCAACCCCAGCCGCCTCTACGCTTTCGATCCGCAGGACAATGTGGCGGAGCATTTGCCCCCGACGGGCAGTCTAAATGTTTCTGTGTACCGACCGACCTCTTGTGTTATAATGGAGGGAAGGAAACCGGGGGCAAGCAAAATGGCGCAACCACAAATCTATGAAGGCACTGCCGAAGAGATCGCCACACAGCTGCGCGCCAGCAATCTTGCAGGAAAGCTGCGCGCCACTATTGTACCTGAGAACGGCATCGAGACTAGCGGCCAGGAAGAACCAATAGCGACCAACGAGCAAGCATTGGCTATCATGCGCCAGATCGCGGCGCGTCACAAAGGACGCCGCACTACGGACAATGGCGACACACAACGCTTACTTCGCGAAGCGCGCGCCGGAGCCGCTTACGGCTATGACCCCCGTGAATAGCCCGGCAGGAGCCGTTGTCGTAGATGCTAACGTTCCCCTCGCCATTGTGGCAAGCGAGCCTGGAGAACCCAACGCAAGTGCGGCGATCACGCGGTATGCGGGACTAAACTACACCTTCTATGCTCCCGGCGCTATCCTGGCCGAAACCCTCTATGTCCTGTGCTGCAAGATGCAGGACGGCAACCTCACGCCCAGCGAACATGCCCAGGCCATTGCGGACCTAGATGCCTTTATGCAGATGGTGAAGTCGCCCCCGAATGGAGAGAGTAGGTTGTTACTGCGCGCCGAGACCATCCGGGGAGCGTATTCCTGTCGGCGTTCGGCAGATGGCATTTACATTGCTTTAGCCGAAGCGCTCAGTGCGACCCTGCCGACTGTTTTGCTGACTTTCGACGAGGACATGGCAAAGCAAGCGACCAAGTTTGCACCGACAGTCAGCGTGGAACTTCTAACAACCTAAGGAGAGCCTTCCAAGTTCCCGCTCCCTTCCAGGGGGAAGTTTCTCTTGCTCGCTGCGCCGAGGCAAGGCAGCGCGTTCCTCCTGTTGTTGGCGTTGCCCAGCATTCTCAATCTCTTACCCGCTCCATTTCAACGAAGATAACACTTATTGACTCCCCTTACGCAGGCGGGCTGTTAGCCGGGCGTTGAAAACTCCCGGCAGCAAAAAACAGGCGTCCTGCGGACGCGCACTTCGCACAAGCCATGAACGTAACCCGATATTCCAGACCACGAGGGAAGGGCAAGCGTTTCAACGCCGCGCCGCCGCGTCCGTAGGACGCCTGCCCCTTGTTGTCAGGGGTTTCAACCTCCGGCCTCGCCCGGTTACGAAGCGAACTGCCCGTCTGCGTAAGGGGAGTTACCAATACGCCAGCGCAGATGTCGCCACCGGCTTCGGCAAAGCCCAACTCACGAAGGAGACTTTGCCCGTCCGATGACGGCGAACAGGGGGTCGCTGCGAAAACGGCGCGAGCTGCGGTCGAGAAGTTCCACGTTCGTCCAATTCCCGGCGTCCTGAAAATAGCGCGCCACGAGCCGCATTCTCTGCCGGTCGTCGAGCGAATGCCAGATGGCGACGGCTTTGGTCGGGAAACAGCGGTTCGAGAACGTGATGATGAGCGGGGCATTGGGCCGAAGAACCCGGCCAATCTCGCGCAGGACTTCGACGGGCCGGGTCAAATAGTCTACCGACACGCAAATCGCCGCGCCGTCGAACGCGCCCGCGTCAAAGGGCAGGCGCGGGTCGCGGTTCAAGTTCTGCACGACGATTTCGGTCAGGCGGGGGTTGGCCCTCAGCTCGGTTTCGTTCAGGCCCAGGCCGACCACACGCCCATACGCGACTTCGGGCGGCAAGTGGCTGATCCAGCTGCTCATCAGGTCGAGCAAATCGGAGCCGGGCGGAAAGTATTCGCGGTACAGTTGCGTCACGGCGGCAATCGCCGCGTCGTCAATATGCGTCACCAGGCGGGGCGTCGCGTAAAAGCGCTCATCGGGCGTCTCGTCGGCGCGCTGAAAGGCTTCGGGCGGCAGGGCTTCATCGGGCATCGAGCGGTTCCTTCAAAACGCGGACCTTTTTACGGAGGACGCCGGGCGGGGGCCAGGATAACGCTGGCTTTGTAAGACCCGGCGCGGAGGCTGCGCGCGTTCGCGGGAACGTCCGTTGAGATGCAACCCCTTCCCGCCCTCGTGGGACGCGCTTTTTATTTTGGCGGCAGGGCTTTGATTTGTGCGGCGAGGGTTTGCACGTCGGCGTCGGCCAGGAGGGTTTGCCGCTCCTGCGTGTAGTCGCCGGTTCCCGTCTCGAATTGCTGAAGGAAACGAATGGTGTCTACGGTTCCAAGTTCGCGGACAAGAGCGTCCAAGCCCGCCTGCCGGACTTGTTCGAGGGTTCTAGCGGGCGCGTTCATGTTTCGGTAATCTCCTTGAGCCGGATCAGCGGGTTTCCGGCGCGAACGAAAAGCTGGTTCGCCAGCGTGACGGCACATCTCAGAGGGCGGTCATCCGTCGTAAGAAAGACGTCTGCGGAGCCGCTCTCGGCGCAGGCAAGATGCAGGGCGTCGAAAGCCTGAAAGCCCAACGCCGCGATTTGCTGCGCCCGCACGGTTATTGCAGGCGTAAGAGGAACCGTCTGCCAGAACAGGCGTACAATCATTTCGAGGCGATGGCGACGTTCGGCGTCAGGATTTTGAGCAATTTCTATGCGTAGGGCGTCGCTGTACAAGCCATTCCATTCTTCGCGTTCGAGGCGAGCAAGAATGAGTAACACCGCCTTAGATTCGAGACGAACGCGCGTTTGGGTTTGGTCGTCGAAGGGACGGTTGAGGCAGCAGACATCAGGGTAAATTCGATACATAATCGCCGCTTCCATTCATTCTCGATTATGCCCCATCATACAGATTATACAGCAGGATATGGTAAGGCGGCAAGGGCGCTTGTGTCGGGCGTCTTGTCGGCGCGGGTGCGTGATCTGAGCGAATGGCGCGCCCGCAGGACGCTTGCTTTTTCCTGCCGGGAGTTGAAAACTCCCGGCAGGTTCCGGCAAACGGGCTGCCTGCGCTACAAATCGCCGTCCGCGCCATAGTTGTTGGCGAGCAGGCCCAGGTCGAGATTGCTAACCTCGCCGTTGCAGTTCAGGTCGGCGCGGGGGTCGAAATTCGGGTCGCCCGCCTGTGTCGCGTAGGCCGCCGCCACGATGCCTAAATCCAGATTGTCCACGTGGTTGTCGTTGTTGGCGTCCCCTCCCAACAGCGTCACCGTCACGTTCGTCACGCTGCCCTGCGAGGCGTCAATAGGGATGACTTTCGCCAGCCATTTCGGGCCTTTGACCCGCACGTTATATTGCTTGCGGGGAATGCCAACCAGCCCGAATTTGCCGTTTGCGTCCAGGGTCGCCAGGCGCGTGAAGCCCGCGCTGCCATCGGTCGGGCGGAACGCGAACGTGACCGGCTGCGCGCGATTGATGGCGCCCTCCAGCGTCACCGCCCCGGAAACGGTCGCGTTGACGGCGATTTGCAGGAAGCGCACCCCGCCATTCACCGTCGCGAACAGATACGAGCCGTCGCGCGAGATTTTCAAGCGGCCTTCCACAAAAGCCGTATCGCCCGGACTGCTGAACGCGCTTTGAAAGTCATACGCGGCGATTTGCGTGAACGTGTTCGTGTCGAAGGCGCGCACTTCCGACGTTCCGGCCCAGGCGAAGTACACGACGTCGGCGAACGGGTCATAGACTACGCCAATCGGCTGCCCGCCCGCGTACTGCCCGATAGTGGCGATGCCCTGCAAATCGCTGTCATACAGAAACGTGCCGCCATAGGTCGGGATCGCGTACTGCGAGCCGTCCCGACTGACGCCGATTTCGTAGTTGAACCAGCTCGTGCCGTTGCTGTAACCCGACTCGCGCAGCAGGTTGCCATCCAAAACGCGGTAGCGGTCGAACGGGCCGTCCGAGCTGTTGCTTTCCGCCAGACCGATTACGCTGCCGTCGGCGCTGGCCGTCAGCATCGTGTCCTGGTCAATGGTCGCCAGGTCGCTGCTTGCGCCGCTCGCCGGATCGTAGCGGCGCAGGGTCACCGGCCCCGAACCCTCGAACGTCGAGGAAATCAGCGCGGCCCCGTCGTTGCCGAACGCGACCGTGAACGTGCCGCCCTCGCCGAAACTCCGGTTGAAATACACGCGCTTGCTGACGCCCGTCGTCAGGTCAATCTCGAAAATCTCGATGCGGTTGCCGACGCGCTGCCGGTCGGCGACGAGCAGGCGGTTACCGTCGGGCGAGATGTCCATGCCGCCCAGACTGCCCGCCAGACTGAACGCCGTCAAAAACTGGTTCGTCAGCAGGCTGTAGCGCAGCACGGAACTGCCGCTGCTGATGTACAAAATGCTGCGCGCCTGGTCATACGCCATGTCTACGCGGTTCGGGGCCGAGATGAACGTGCCGGACGCGCGCGTCGCGCCGGGCGTCAGCAGCAGAAATACTCCGACCAGCGCGAGGGCAAACCGCCAGCCGCGCTGCAGCCTTGAAACGCCTTCTCTTGTTCGCTTCATGTCGTCTTTCCTCTTTC
>JBBRNU010000190.1:0-7566 GCA_038230115.1 Chthonomonadales bacterium
AAGGGAAACTCCTATGTTTGCAAGCGTGGCGCTGCGTTGCGCCCGGTCTTCGGGCCGGGCGATGATTGAAACAACTCACTAACGAGCTGCGCCCGCTGTCAGCTCTACTCGTTGCGCCCGGTCTTCGGGCCGGGCGATGATTGAAACGACGAACGGAACGGGTAAAATGCAGGATATCAGAGCGTTGCGCCCGGTCTTCGGGCCGGGCGATTATTGAAACCATACTCATCGCCCAAACTATTGCCGCTAAAAACATGCGGTTGCGCCCGGTCTTCGGGCCGGGCGATGATTGAAACTGGTTGGGCATGCGCCGGAGCAGCTGCCGCGTGGCCTGTTGCGCCCGGTCTTCGGGCCGGGTGATGATTGAAACAAGGCCGGATTCGCATCCGGTTTCAACGCCGCCAATTTTTTCGCCGTGTCGCTTGCCGGGCGCGCAGACCATTTTCCGCCTTCAAGGGCGGCTCGGAACAATAGCCATGCGGGAACGTCCTGAACACGCCCGCTTTGGCCTTCGTGATCGGCGCGGCCTGCGGGCGCGGCGTGGTGAGCGGAACCTGTGTGGCTTGTTGATACCCCCGCAGTTTAGGCGCGTCCTGCCCGTACACGCTCGGCAGGGCGGTGAAGTTGGAGAGCGGCTCGACGACCGGATCGGCGGCGATGGCATACGCTCCGCCGACCGCGTTGAAGACGACCGGCAGGACGCCGCCATCGTGGAAGAACTCGTCCAGCGTTTTCAGGACGCAGTTGCGGGCGTGGCCGTCCACGTTTGCAATATAGTCCAGTTTCGAGGGCTGGTCGCCGCCGATGCGGAAGCCGCCCTCGTACCCGACATCGTACAGGCCGTAGGATTGGGCCAGCGACACGTCGCCCTTGACCGAATCAATCGGCGTGGTCGTCGCGCCGTTGTACATCGCGTCCACGCTGCTGACGCGCACGGTGTCAATGAACTTGATCAGCCGCCCGTGACTGACGAACTGGATGGTATGCGCGCCGGGCGTGATCCTGAAAACGTCGCCCGTGTAGCGCAAATACTGATCCGTAATGAACCAGTTGATGTACTGCGTAATTTGCGTGACGCGCACGCCGTCCCAAAAGACGTCCAGGTTGTCGTTGTCTATGCCGTCCTGCGGACGGGCGCTCAAGACGACGTTGAAGCGAATTTCGCCGTAATCGGTTTTCGGCGCGGTCACGGTCTGCTGAAACGACGCGCCGTCGCCCGACAAGTACGCGACCTTCGCCCCGTCCAGCGCGTTCGGGTGCGTCGGCGAGTCGCCGTTCGCCAGGACGCCGCTGCCGCTTGCGCTGAATGTCCAGCCCGTCGTTCCGTTCTCGAAACTGCCGTTGACGACCGGAACGCCGCCCGCCCCGTCCTCATTGGTCGTGCCGCTGTACCAGCCGCCGCCCGCGCCCCACACGTAATAATTGACCGGGCGCGGCGTCGTGACGTGGATTCCGTCGCCGTTGTTGTAGTAGGCGTTGAGGAAGCGCAAGGCGTAATCCTCGCCGTACCACCCGCCGCCGTACTGCCACTCGACCAGGACGCGAATGCGCTGGCCCATCGCGTCGTCGCCGAAAACCGACCGGAACTGATCGCTGGCGGCTTTGGTACGCAGGGCGTGGTAGCGCTGGCGGCGCGCGTTCTCGTTGCCGCTCGCCTGCCCGTCGTAATTGATGAGCTGACCGACGGGCGTGTTGTTTTGCACCGCGTCCAGCGCCTCCTGCTGGTTCTGGCGCGACTGGTCGAAGCCGCCCCCGAAGTTCCAGACCTCGTTGGAGTATTCGACATACACCTTCAAGTTGGGGTTGAGGGGCGAATACGCGGGGTTGGCCTGCGGCGATGGGTAGGGGTTCAGGCCGTCCGACCCATAACGGAACATCAGCGCGACGTTGTGGAGGTACGTGTCGTCGGCCATCTGCGGAAGATTGATGTAGGCGTCCCTGCCGCTTTCGTTGCACAACTCGATGAGATATTCCCATGATCCGCCCGGCCCGTTCGCCTGCGAGTACGCGCCGGGCAGGGTGCGGTCCGCCCACGTTTTCGTGGGGTTGGAGTTGGTGGCGAGATAGTCCATGAAGCGGATCACGCTGAAATTCGTCATCAACTGCACGTAGGCCGGGTTGAACAACTGGTTGTCGGCGATGGAGGTTGTCGCGCCCACACTGGTCGGACGGAACAGGCGGACATTGCGGATGCCGGTATTCGTGGCGCTGGCGCTGTCATGCTGCGTGCTGTAAAAGTCAATCCAGAGGCTGTTGCTGCCGGGGAAATCGTAGCCGCCGCTGGCTCCGAGCGTGACCGTCCAGACCGAAATATTGGAAGCGGCGTCGTAACTTACCGGCGTCGCCGCCACGCCGCTGTAAATGAACGCGCCGGGCTGCACGCTCGCTTTACCGTTGAAGACTAATTTGTAGGTTCCCGACAGCAGGTGCGTATCGCCCACGAAAATGCGCGCGTCGGCGAGCGGCCAGCCCTGCGCGTCGAGCGCGACCGGCTGGTCGCCGGTTCCCGCTTTCGTCCACGAGCGGCTGGATTTGATGGCGTCGGACAAAATCAAGCCGGGGTCGTAATCCACGAGCGAGCCGGAATTGATCCCGAGGGGCGTGACCGGCTCGATGGCTTCTTCGGGCGTCGAGGGACTGGCCCAATGCAGACGGCAGACGGCTGGCCCGCCGCTCTGGAAATAGTCCAGCGCGACCGAATAAACCTTCCCGGCGCGCAAGACCAGCTGCGCCGTGTCGGTTGTGACCGCGTGGGCCGTCAAATGGTTGATCACGTCCTGCCCGTTGATAGATAGGCGGACGCCATCGTCGGTAATGGTTTTGAAGGTGTAGGTTTCGGTGTATTTCGGGGTCAGCTTGCCCTGCCAGCGGACGGAAAAATTGGCGGCGGAAAGCGTGTAGGAGCTTGTGCCGGAAACCGAGGGGTAAAATCCCGCGCTCGCGCCCCAATCGAAATCCACCCGCACGTCGGTGCGAACGAACGCGGGACTGCCGGAAAAATCCGAGGTCGGGTAATACGCGCCGCGCAGTCCGCCGCCGAGAAAGCCGCCGCCCGCGGCGGGCCGGGGATTGGTTTGCGCGCTGGCGAAGCGCGCCGCCAGCAGCAAGAGAACGAACAGCGACAGGAACCGGGCGCGGCAGGCGCAAGCGCGCCGCAAGTTGGGTTGCAGTTGAAATCGAACTTGAAATCGCACGGTGGTTCTCCTGACCCGGCGGGCCGAGGAAGCAGCCGAAGCCGGACGGGACGTTTTACCCGCAGACGACCGGGCGGCCAGATGCGCGGCTGGTCGGCGGACAATCGCCCTTGATAAGCCTGAAAAGTCGGGAACGCCGCGAGGAGAAGGTGGAAGCGAGCGTTCGGGGCATGAGTCTGGGCGCAGGAACCGGGGAAGCAAACGTCCTGACGCCGTTTACAGAAAACCGGGCCTCCTTTTGCTGCGCTTCGGAATGGGGACAGCGGCGCATCGGGAAATGGGTTCGCGCGCATTGTCGCGAACGGCGGCTGCGAACCGTTGGCGTAATCATAGGGCAAAGGCGAATTTTTGTCAAGAGCCTATTCCAACAGGGACGCTTCCCCACCTCGGAGTAGCGCCTAATGGGAGAGGCTCTAAGCGGGCGGTTCCGGTGTATGATGAGGCGCGGCTGGAACAATCCCGCTCACGATCAGCCGCCCGATCTTGTCATGAATGACAGGGCGCTTTCTCCGACATTGCGGTGAAGCCTGCGAAAAACTTTGCGGATTTTACGCAACGCGCGCGAAGACGCGGAAGAAGCGGCGTAGACTGTCTTCATACGTTATTCGTTGATGATAAAGACGGGACGACACCATGCCCCGGAGTGGCCCTGCAAATTGATCGGCAGGGCCATAAATGTTTGCGGGGCGGGCAGCGCGTAAACTTCGGCGGGGAAGCGCAGTTCCTCAACGATCCAGACGCCCCGGCTCAAGAGAATGGTATGCACCTGCGCGTCGTTTTCCGCGTCCCACCCCCCGATGCCCCAATGATCCACGCCCAGGCCGCGAATCTGCCGCGCCGCCAGCCAGTCCGCGCCCTCCGGCGTCAGTTTGGGCGATTGATACAGCCAGCGTTCCGAGCGTTCGCGAATGTCGCCCCATCCGGTCGCCATCAAGACAATGCTGTCGGGCGGCAGGTCGGCGGGCAGCGCCTGCGCCAGCAGGTCGGGCGTGATGCGGGCCTGCGGTTCGAGCGGGCGCAAGTCGGCGATATACGCCGGGCCGACAAAGCCTTCCAGGGGCAGGGCGTCAATCGCCGCGCCGCCCGCAATTTTGTGCAGGGGCGCGTCGAGATGGCTGCCCGTATGACTGGCGAGCGTCAGCATTTCCATGTGCCACGCGCCGGTCGTGTGGTCAATCGTCACTTCCGAGCGCAGGGACGGGTGGCCGGGGCAGTTCGGGCCGCTATCGAAAATGGGCTGAGACAAATCAATCAGGCGCAGCGACATGGACGGGTTCCTTTCGCGCGGGGCGCTGGCGAATCGAGCGGCGGGCGGGACGGGCTGAAAACGATCCGCCCGCGTTTGCGTAATTTCAGGAACGACGGCGGCAAGGAATGACGGCAATAAGAGATAGCGGCGGCAAAATAAGGCGCTGAAGGCAGGCCGTTGTCTCCCGTCGGAGCGTCGAAACATGCGCGTCGAAACGCGGTCGAATCTCTCATGAAATACACGTTTCAGTTTGGCGACGGCGCGCGGGGCGACAAACACGTTCTGAAAACCCGCAGCTCCGAATCCTTGCGCCACATCACCCTCAAAGCGCTTGGCTGCGTCCTCTATCATGCGCGCAGGCCGCAGATCGAAACGCCGGTGAGCGACGACAAGCGCGATTACAAGCCCGACATCGTAGCCTTCGACGCAGCGGGCGCGATTGCGCTCTGGGTGGACTGCGGGCAAATCGCCCTGCGAAAAGTGGACGACCTGGCGCGCGCACGGCCCGAAACGGAAAGCGTGGTCATTAAACCGACCCGGCGCGAAATGGAAATGTACGCGCGAGGCGACGCGAAAAACGCGCCTGCGCGCCCCGGCGCGCGCTCCCGTGCAGTATCTGGGCTTCGACGACGGGTTCGTTCCGGCTCTGGCCGCCTGTCTGGGCCATGTCAATACGGTGCGCTGGGATTTGTCAGGACGGGCGGCTCGCCCTGACGCTGAACGGGGCCGAGCAGGTCTCGACAGTCTGGCGCCGGGACGCGGCGACCGCCCGCGCCGTCGTGTATCACGATCTGGCGGCCTGCGCGGGCTGATCGCGGGCGCAGGGGAAACCGCCGGGCGGTCTTTCTGGCCGGGACGCGGGCGGTCAGGCGTGCGTAATCTCGTGAACCTGCCGCTTGATGGCGTCGAGCGAAAGAACGTTTTGTTTCCAGTCGGGCTGAAAGATTTTCGGCCCGGCTTTTTCAATCGCCAGTTTCGCGCCATCCGAAAAGGGAAACCCGGCGTAGCCGAAGATAATGGCGAGTTCGATCCGAATATGCCCCATGACGAAATCCCACGCCGCCGCTTCCGGCACGCCCATCGCGATACACTCGTCGAGCGCCGTTTTCATGCCCGCCACGAGCGTGGCGCAAGTTGTTTCCACGACGCCGGGTTCCAGAATCGCCATCTGCTCGACCGTGATGCGGTGCATTCGCAAAATCGGCGCGTACATCGCTGCGGCCAGTTTCTCCCCGACGCCGTAATGTTCCTCCGGCCCCTGGATCAGCGCGCAGACGACACTTTGCCGCGCGTGGTAGCCGCCGAACCAGTCGGTTTGGGCCTCGCGCGTCAGCTCTTCCATGAAGAGGGGCGGGTGACAGGGGTGCGCGGCGAAATAGGTGATGTCGGCGCGTTCCGGGAAGACCCCTGCGTAACCGGCGGCGGGGTCCAGCCCCATGACGATGGTTCCCGGCCCGATTTGCGGCACGACCTCGCGGCTGATGCCGCCAATCAGGGCGTCCGGCACGGCTAAGACGACGACCTTCGCGCGGGACAAGGCTTCGTTCGCGGGCGTGGGCGCGACGCCCTTGTCGGCCATGCGCGCGATCCCGGCCTCGCTGACCTCGACGTACAGCATCTCGTAATCCGGGTGGTCTTTCAGGTTGTCGGTCAGGCGGCAGCCCATCTTGCCGCCTGCCCCCATCAAAGCGATTGTCGTCACTGGTTTCGTCCTTTCCATCAACGTAGGAATTTCGAAGCGCGATTTGTTCGCGCGGGGCGGACGGGAATGAATCCTCGTCCTGAAATGCGGCGGACGGGAATGAATCCTCGTCCTGAAACGCTAGCCCGCCTGCGCGGGCTGAAGACACGCTAACTGAAAACGCGCTTCGTCTCATCTGCATTGGCTGGCTGAAGACCCCTTGTCTGCGCGGACTTCCTCGCTGCCGAACACATTGGCGGAACGGCGTTGGCCTTTAGCCCGCGCAGGCGGGCTAGCGTTTCAGAACGGGGATTCATTCCCGTTCTCTGACTGCCGCGCGCTACAAAACCGCGCCCGCAAGAAGGCTGCCGAACAGGTTGATTTTGCCGACCTGCCCGCCTTTGAACAGGATTTCCAGGCCGTCCAGCCAATCGGCATCCGCAGCCACGCGGCACAGGGGCGAGCCGGGAGCCATCGGCGCGACCACCTCTAAGGCCGTCACGCCCAGTTCGCGCGCCACGTACCCGGATGTATCGCCCCCGGCGACAACGGCGCGGCGAACGCCCCCGTTCTCCAGCAGGGCGCGCAAAATGCGGCCCAGCAAGCGCCCCAGACGGCTGCCGCTCGCCCGCCCGCCATTCGCCCTTTCGCCACGACCGGCGAGATAGGCGGTCGTGGCGGCCAATCGCGGGTCGTCCGGCCCCAGGCAAGTGTGGACGATCACGCTGCGGCCCGCTTGCAGGGCGGTTCGCGCCATCCGCAGGGACGGCTCCAATGCGCGGCGCAGGGCGGTCTCGTCGTCCTGCGCTTCCAGCAAGGCAATCGGGTCGAGGGCGATTTCGGCGAAATCATGCGCCAAGCCCCACGCGATTTGCCGCGCCGTGACCGGCGAGCAGCTGCCCGAAACCACGACGAGGGGGGCGGCGGGTCGGGCGGCGAATTCGGGCGGGGCGGACAGCCATCCCTGCGCTCGCCACCACGCCGTCAGCGCATATTCCACGCCCGACGAGCCAACCACAAACAGCGGTTTCGCCTGATCCGCCCGCTCCCACAGCGCCTGGCCGATGGTCATCAAATGGGCCGGGGTCAGCGTGTCGAAAAGCAGAATGCCCCCTTCCGGCAGCGCCGCGATTTGCGCGCGGACGGTCTCGCTTCCGGCGTCGAGCTGCAAAACGTCCGTCAGCGCGAGGGGACGCGCGGTCTGCCGGGCGAGATGTTGGCGCAGGTCGCTTTCGTCCATCGGCGTGATCGGGTGGCGCGACATCGTGGGATGCCGGTCGAGCCGGAACACGTCGCTTTCCGGCCCGGAGCGCGCGAACAGGTTGCCGAACACGCAGAACCGATTGAGAACCGGAGCGCCAACGACGAGCGGAACGAACGGCGAATGGAAAATCCGCTGGCCCAACTCGATGGTATGCCCGATGCTGCCGACAGTGGGCGAC
>JBBRNU010000191.1:0-7531 GCA_038230115.1 Chthonomonadales bacterium
GGATTGGAACGATGGGCTCAATCTGATTGGCCCCGAGGGGAAGGGAGAGAGCATCTGGCTAGCCTGGTTCCTGGCCGATGTCCTGAGCTCCTTTGCCGAGCTGCTCGATCGCATTGGTCAAACCGCCGAAGCGGTCGAGCATCGGACGCACGCCCAGGAATTGGCTGCAGTCGTGGAGGTTCAGGCCTGGGATGGCGCCTGGTACCGCCGCGCCTACTTCGACGATGGCACGCCGCTCGGCTCGGCGGCAAGCGAGGACGCTAAAATCGACTCCCTGCCGCAGTCATGGGCGGTCATCAGCGGCGCGGGCGACCCGGCGCGGGCCGCGCAGGCCTTGCAGGCGGTCGAAGAGCATCTGGTCTGCGAACCGCAAAAAATGGTTCTGCTGTTCACGCCGCCCTTTGACAAGACTTCCCATGACCCCGGCTACATCAAGGGCTACCTGCCCGGAGTGCGCGAAAACGGCGGGCAGTACACGCACGGTTCGCTATGGGTTCCCCTCGCGTTTGCGCGGCGCGGCGAGGGCGATAAGGCCGTCAAACTGCTGATGCTGATGAACCCGGTCGAACATGCGCGCACCCCCGAAGACGTGGCCCGCTATAAGGTCGAACCCTACGTAGCGGCGGCGGACATCTACGCGCTCGCCGGACAGGAAGGACGGGGCGGCTGGACCTGGTATACGGGTTCCGCGGGCTGGATGTACCGCATCTGGATCGAGGAGGCGCTGGGGCTGACCGTCCGCGCCGACCGGCTGACCCTCGCCCCGTCCATTCCTTCCTGGTGGCCCGGTTTCACGCTCCGGTATCGGTATCGGAGCGCCTTGTACACGATCACCGTCGAGAACCCGCAGCAGGTCAGTCACGGCGTCGCGGCAATGGAACTGGACGGCGTTTCCCTCCCGGATAAAGTCGTTGTTTTGCAGGACGATGGACAGCCGCATCGCCTGCGCGTAATCATGGGGTAACCTCTTGAAGATCGAAAGCGTGTTGACGGCCTGTAATACAGGCCCGCCTTTGTCTGCCGCGCCCTGCAGCTCCAGCCTGTCGCTGTCAACCGAAATGGAAATACCTTGACGGGTGTCAACGTGCTGGGCGGGTACGAACTCAACAGCATTGATGCCAACGCGCCGGGAGGCGCCATCGCCGGCGGGGGAGGCCTCTATTTTGGTCAGGACTCTCCCAACAGCGTTACCGGCGATTACGGTACGGTGAGCGGCGGTATCAAAAATACGGCAGGCGGCCCCCTGTCTGCGGCGGGCGGCGGGCAGCGTAACACCGCCAGCGGCGCCCTTTCCAGGGTCGGCGGCGGCTACGGGAACATCGCTGGCGGAATGAGTGCATCGGTAGGCGGCGCATCGAACACGGCTGGCGGCGACGATTCTACCGTAGGCGGCGGTCTTCGCAACACCGCTGGCAGTCAAAGTTCCACGGTGGGCGCACGGTGGGCGGCGGCTCGGACAACAACGCTGGCGGCAACTATGCCACGATAGACGGAGGGCAGGCCAACAGCGCCAGCGGCGTCCAGAGCGCGGTTCCAGAAGGCCAGTTCAACAGCGCTGGCGGATTTGGCAGTTTCGCTGCCGGACTTCACGCCAAAGCCAACAATGACGGCGCGTTCGTCGGGAGCGACAGCACAGGAGCGGACTTGCCTCCTCCGCGACCAACCAGCTCAACGTGCGCGCTTCCGGCGGAACCCGCATCTTCTCCAACGCGGCGACGATGGGCGTGCTGCTGGCGGCAGGGGGCGGCTCGTGGAGTATCGCGTCCGACCGAAACCTCAAAACCAACTTCCAGAACGTGGACGCGCTTGACATCCTCAACAAACCTGTGGCAATGCCGATGACGACCTAGAACTACAAAGCCAACACGGAGATTCGGCATCTCGGCGTGATGGCGCAGGACTTCTATGCCGCGTTCGGCGGTCTGGGTCTGGATGACAAACACATTGATACGGTGGATGCAGAGGGGTCGCCTTCGCCGCTATTCAGGGTCTCAACCGCAAACTCGAAGCCGGCAACGCCGAACTGAAGCGCCAGAACGCGGAACTCAAAGCGCGTTTGGAAGCCCTCGAAGCGGCGGTTCAGCGGCTAACCGCCCAGCCGAGGTACATATGTTCCGTTTCCTGGTTTCCGCTCCGCCCGGCAATCGAAGCGGCAAAAGCGTGCAGGAAATAAGTTATTGCTGTCGGCCTGCGCCCAAATTGGGCAGAAAGAACCCACACCTTCAGGGCTGGCAGCGACTTGAGCCGCTGCCGCCGTTGCCGACGGCCCGAAAGCGGTCTTGCATTCAGAAACTCCGCTGGCGGTTTGCCGCATAATAAAGCGTATGGGCTTCGCGCGGCGCTTCAAAAGACAGGCGCTGCGGGCCGGGAACCGATAACTTGGCCCTGGTTGCGCCTGACGCTCGTTTGGCTGCTTTGCAGAGACGCTTTACGACGAAAATCAACGGTTTTCAGCCTGTTTCGGGAGAAAAACAAGCAAACGCACATCAAGCGCAACCGGGGCTATTCCGCTTCCATCGGTAGTTTCAACTCCTGGTCGGCGTGACGCCAACCGATTACCGCAAGAACCGACGGAGACAGACCGCCTGCGGATCAAATTGACGCGAAGGACATTTATGCTGAATTCTCATCCCGATGCAATCGCCTTCTGGACAGACGATGGGCGCAGCGATACGGCTGCCGAGGCGGCGCTGACTCCGGTAGTCGGTGACGGCCTGCGCGTCGAAATAACGTCATCTTCTGCGCCGCTCACTTATGCTGCGCTCTACTGGAAAGCCGCCGTGCCGAACGAGGCGCGTATTTTGGGCGACCACTGGGAACGCGGGTATGGCGATCTGGAGTGGCGCGGTATCGCGCCGGAGCGCGCGCTGCCCTGGTATGCGCTGATCCACGACTCGAAGACGGGCGTCACGCAGGGTTACGGCGTGGAAACGGGCGCGGGAAGTTTCGCTTCCTGGCGCATCGAAGAGACCGGCGTAACCCTGGTTCTCGACCTGCGAAGCGGGGGCTGCGGCGTCCATCTGGGCAGCCGGTCGCTTCCTGCCGCCACGATACGCACTCTGGTTTCCGAAACGGACGAGACGCCCTTCGCCTTTGCCTGTCGGTTCTGCCGCGCCCTCTGTCCTGCGCCGCGCCTGCCCGCGCAGCCGATCTATGGCGGCAACGACTGGTATTTCCGCTATGGAAATATTACGACTGCGACCGTACAGCAGGACGCCGGACTGGTTCGCGAACTCGCGCCGCAGGGGGGAAACGCGCCGACGTATGTGATTGACGCGGGCTGGTTCCCGGAGGCGGGCTGCAACGGCGGCCCCTACGACCGGGGAAATGCAGGATTCCCCGATATGCCTGGACTGGCGGACTGGATGCAAAGCCAGCAGATACGCCCCGGCATCTGGATACGCCCGCTGCTTACCGCCGAGAATGTCCCGTCAAGCTGGCGCGTTTCGGAGCGTCATCCGCATGGGCGCGCTGCCAGCCACTATCTCGATCCCACTATTCCCGACGTGCTGGAGCGCGTCCGAGCCGACGTCGCACGGCTGTCCGCCTGGGGTTACGAAGTCATCAAGCACGATTTCACGACCTTCGACATTCTGGGACGCTGGGGTTTTGAAATGGGCGCGCAAGTCACCCCCGACGGATGGACGTTCGCGGAACGCAGCCACACCAGCGCCGAGATCATCCGCAGGCTGTATGCGGTCATTCGCGAGGCGGCTGGGAACGCTGCGCTGATCGGCTGCAACACGGTGGGGCATCTGGGCGCAGGACTGTTCGAGCTGCAGCGGACGGGCGACGACACCAGCGGCAAATATTGGGAGCGCACCCGCAAGATGGGCGTGAATACCCTGGCGTTTCGGATGCCGCAGCATGGCGCGTTCTTCGCTGTGGACGCCGATTGCGTGGGGCTGACCCACGCAATCTCCTGGGAGCGAAATCGGCAGTGGCTCGACGCGGTTGCGCGCAGCGGCACGCCCCTGTTCGTTTCCGCCGACCCGGACGCTCTTGGCGCGGAGCAGCGCGCGGCTCTTTCCCGTGCGTTTGCTTCTGCGGCGCAGCCAGCAGTTCCCGCCGAGCCGCTCGACTGGATGCTGACCACTTGCCCACGCCACTGGCAGTTCGGCAAAGAGCGCGTCACCTACGATTGGAGCGGCTTTGCCGGGACTGCCTTCGGTTGTCCTGGGTAACGCCTGCGCATGACGCGCAGGCGTCCGTACAGTAACAACGTGACGAGCTTCGCCGTGAACCTATGCGCCGGTTCATTCCAGCACGGCGCGGTGCAGCGCGGCCAGATCGGCAAGATATTGCGGAAAGCGAAGCTGGGCGGTGTCCAGATCAAGATAGCGGCGCGTGTAGGTTTTGCCCTGGAATTCGATGCGCAGGATTACCGGGCCTTCCCCCTCTTCGTTGGGGATGGCGTCTTCCAGTCCGAACAGGCGTTTGAGGTCCATAAATTTCCTCATAATCCAAAAGCGGTTGCTTACAGGGCGGCGGTGAATTTGTAGGAACCCGCTTCGACCTCGTAAAAGACGCGGCCCGCTTCTTCTCGCAGGAACTTCACCCCCGCCGCCTGTGAAACCGGCCTGCCCGCCTCCGTGATAGATTGGGGCTGCCGCGTCGGGATCGAAATCGTCGCGCTGGCGTTGGCGGGAATGGCGACCGTCAGTGTCAGCTTCCCGTTCCCCCGTTTCCAGGCGCTGACGATGCGGCCATAAATCGAGTCGTAATGCGCCTTCACCCACGTCAGGTTTCCGCCGGGCTGCGGCTGAATCAGGATGTGCCGATAGCCCGCGTCGTTCGCATCCGGGGCGATGCCGGCAGCCGAATCGAACAGCCATTCCCCGCAGGAACCCAGCGAATAGTGGTTGAACGAGTTCATGCCAGGGTCTTGAAAGCCTTTTTCCGGCGTCCAGCCGTCCCATCGCTCCCAGATGGTGGTCGCGCCCTGCTTGACGGAAAAGAGCCACGAAGGGAACGTATCCTGAAGCAATAAACGGTACGCGGCCTCCAGTTTCCCAGCCTGTGTGAGGGTAGGCAGCAAATAACTGACGCCGACGAAGCCGGTGGAAAGGTGCCAGCCTTTGCCTTTGATGTCGTCTTCCAGATACTGTGCGGCAGCCGGGCGGAGGGTTTCAGAAAGCAGCTCGAACTTCAAAGCCAGGACGTAGCAGCACTGCGTGTCGCCCGCGATGCGCCCGTCGGCGGCGACATATTTCCGGTTGAAGGCGGCCTTGATGTCCTCGAACAACTGCGCGTACTTCGCCGCCTGCTCTGTTTCGCCGACCGCTTTGTACGAGGCGGCGAGCAGATGCGTGGAATACGCAAAGTACGCGGTTCCGATCAAGTCTTTCGGCGTGTCCGCGCCGATAGCCAGCCAGTCGCCATAATCGCCGTTTCGGTCGCGGTCGCGTATCAGGTTGTCGCTGTGAACGCGGCACCACTCCACCCACTTCGTCATTGCCGGAAGATGCGTTTTCAGCACGCGCGTATCGCCGTCCGCCAGATAAATCGTCCAGGGGCAAATGACTCCGGCGTCGCCCCAGGCGGGCGTGCCGCCGCCGCCGTAGCTCGGCGAAATGTCGCTGTACGCCCCGTCCGGGGTCTGGGCGTCATCCACATCCACCAGCCACTTGGTGAAGAACGCCGCGACGTCGGCATTGTAGGTGGCCGTGCGAACGAACACTTCCGCGTCGCCCATCCAGCCCATGCGCTCATCGCGCTGTGGGCAGTCGGTGGGAACGCTGAGGTAATTGCCGCGCTGCCCCCATTGGATATTGGACTGCAATTGATTGATGCGCGGGTCGGAGCAGGCGAATTGGCCGCTGCGCGGCGTATCGGAATTGATGACGATTCCGGTCACCGCATCCCTTGCGGGGCGGGTCGGCAGGCCGGTCAATTCCACATAACGGAACCCGTGAAACGTAAAGCGCGGCTGCCACGTCTCGCTCGCCGCGCCCCGCGCCGTGTAGGTATCTACGGAGAGCGCGCCGCGCAGGTTGGTCGTGTAAATCGCGCCATCGGGGTTCAGCATCTCGGCGTGTCGGAGCGTGATTTTCGTACCGGCAGGCGCGGCGATCTTCAGACGAACTACGCCGACCATGTTCTGCCCCAGATCGAACGTCCAGTGACCGGGTTTCGGCTCGGTCAGGGATTTGGGCCTGATCTCTCCTGTGACGCGCACCGGTTCGTCCACCTGCGGATCGAAAGGGCGCGTCGGCGGCAGAGGCTCGTCTCGAATCGTGGCGGAAGTCCAGCCGGTTTCTTTCCCTTCCGGCTCGTCCCACCCGCTGACTTCGGCGCGGGCGTCGTAGGTCTCGCCCAGCATAAAATCGGAACTCAGAATCGGGCTGGCATGGGCTTTCCAGGAACTGTCGGTGAGGATGCGCGCGGTTGTTCCGTCGGCGTAGGTGATTTCCATCTGCGCGAGGAGGGCGGGAGCTTTGCCAAAATATTGGAAGCCGCCGTTTCCGATATGCCCGCTGTACCAGCCGTTCCCGACCATTGCGCCCACGACATTCGCGCCGGGGCGCAGCAGCGCGGTCACATCGTATTCCTGGTAGCGGACGCGCTTGCGATAATCGGTCCAGTCCGGCGCGAGAACGTGATCGCCGACCCGCCGCCCGTTCAGCCGCAATTCATAGACGCCCAGCGCCGTCGCGTAGAGCGTGGCGCGGCGAACGCGCTTCGGCAGCGTAAACGCTTTTCGCAGGTACGGGATGGGAGCCAGTCCGCCGGGCAGGGTCAGGGTTTCGTTTTCGGGAACCACGATTTCCTGCGGCTTGCCGTCGCTTTCATAGGCGATGCGGAGCTGCTTGCGATGCTGATAAGCGGGGTCGGGGCCGAGCGTCGCGTTGTTCACCGTCACGCGCAGGGCGTTGTTTCGCGTCATTCCGGCGAGCAGGGCCGTGACATCTTTCGCTCCCGCGCCATCGGTCGCCTCGTAAGTCGCTTTGCGAACCACGAGGGCTGACGAAGAGGGCGGCGGCAGGGGCGCGGCGTTGATCCAGCGCGCCTGCCAGTCTTCCGGCTGCAGCAGTCCCATCGTCCACAGGGCCGGTTTGCTCCAGACGCCCGGCTTGTGGTCGCGATCCCAGACCCGCGCTTTCCAGTAACAGCGCGTCCGTGAAGGCAGCGGTTTCCCGGCGTACTCGACGTGAACGCTCTGGTCGGAGTCCACCTTCCCGCTGTCCCACAGGTCGCCGGTTTGCTTCGCCAGCAGGTCGGGGGAGGAGGCCGCCAGAATTTGATACGCGGTCTGTTTCGCGCCGCGCTGTTTCGATTCGAGAATCCAACTCAGGCGCGGCCTGTTCACGCCGATACCCAGCGGATTGTCGAGATATTCGCAGCGAAGTTTTGTCACTTTCGCCGCCGGAGCCGCGCCTGCAAACGGGGCGCACACGAGGAGCAGCAATGCGAGCAATCCGTATTTTCTCATGGTATTCTCAGGGTCTCTTCGCCTGCCGGGTTTCTTTTGGCGGCGAAGAAGGATAGGAAGAATCGGCGGTCGCGCTCACGATCGCGGTTACGTTAAAAA
>JBBRNU010000192.1:0-7506 GCA_038230115.1 Chthonomonadales bacterium
GCATACGCACACGGCCCCGCTGGAGCTGGTCGCCAGCCTCGAAGAAATCCAGGTCGAGGAAATCAAGAAACTGGTCGAGTCGGCCCCGAAGCGCGCCGACCTGGCCGACGATTTCGAGCGCGCGGCGCGCGGCGACCTACGAAACTTCATCGCGCGGCAGTTTGCGCTGGCAGGGGCGGGCGCGCTGATCGCTCCCCTGCTGCTGCATTGCCGCCGCTTCCGGCTGTACGCGGCGAGCGGGTTGATCGGGGCGCTCGCGCTCGGCATCACGCTGGCGAGCGCGGCCCCAACCTTCAACGGGCGGGCGGTCGAGACTCCGACCAATACCGGCCCGCTGCGGCAGGCTCCCTGGGTCATTCAGTTCGGCAAAGACGCTTTCACCAAAGTCGAGGCGCTGTCGTCGAAACTGCGAATCGTCGCCAGCAACCTCAACGTGCTGTACGGGCGCATCGCGTCGCTCCCCGCCGGAGTCAGCGGCGACGGCCCCGACACCTTCCGCATCCTGCACGTTTCCGACCTGCATAACAACGTTGCCGCGCTGGATTTCATTCGCGAGGTGGCCGGGCAGTTTCACGTGGATTTCATTGTGGACACCGGCGATTTGACGGATTTTGGCAGCCCGCCGGAAACCGTGATGGTGCAGGGCATCACGCGCCTGCCGTTTCCGTATGTATTAGTGCCGGGCAACCACGACTCGCAGACCGTAATGGACGCGCTCGCGCGAACGCCCAACGTCACGCTGCTCAACGGGCAGCTCGCGACGGTGCGCGGCGTCACGCTGATGGGCCTGCCGAACCCGGCCTCGCAGCGCGCGGGCGTGGGCAGCGTGGACACGACTCCGGCGGAACTTGCGGCGGGCGGGAACGCGCTGCTTCGGGCCGTGAACGCCCAGCCCGCGCCGCCCGACATTATCGCCCTGCACGACCCGGAAGAGTCGCGCCCGCTGTGGGGCCGCGTTCCGCTCGTCCTGTGCGGGCATGAACACATAGATTACGTGCAAACGCAGGTCGTGAACGGCGCGCAGACTATTGTGTGCAACGCGGGAACGACCGGGGCGGCGGGCCTGCGGTATTTCGAGAAGGAAAAGGGCGTGCCGTTTTCGTGCGCCGTGTTGACCTTCCGCCGCGCCCCGGCTACAGTCGTTCCCGGCGCTTCCGGTTCCCCCGCGCCCGGCGTATCTTCGCCCGGCTCGCCTTCGCCCCATTTATCCGCGCCGCCCGGTTTGCGTCCTGCGCCCGCGTTGTCCGGCGCGCTTCCTGCGCCCGCGTCGTCTATCGGCGCAACGCCGACAGGAAAGCGGCCTGCCGTTCCGAACGCCACGCCCGTTCCCGCCTTCCCGACCGTCGCCCCGATTCCCGCCGCGCCGCTTCCCGGCTCGTCGGTCGCCGCCGCGTCCGTTGGGCCGCACGGGGCTAAACCGCCCGTCGCCACACGCCCGCAGCTGCGCGCCATTGACCTCATCAAACTGCAAGGCTCCTTCGACACCTACACGATCTCGCACTACACGTTCAACGCCGACCCGAATCCGACCTCGCCCGCCGCAACGCCCATTCGTCCGCCCGCGCCGTGATATGCGTCGACCGGAAGGGAACGGACATTCATGTCCGTTCCCTTCCGGTCGACGCGCTTTTTAGTACAGGCGGCTTTTCGCTGCGCTCAGTCCGGGGGGAGGGCGCGAAGGAGAACGGCGGCTTCCTCGTTGGCGAGGCGGCCCTGCGCCGGGCGCAACAGGGTTTCGTGGATGAGGAAGTCCGCGCTGCCGGGACGCAGCAGACTGGTTTGCGGCTCGATGGCGGCGATAGCCCCGCGAATCGAGGGGATGAACCCGATGCCGCGCACGTTTTCCAGACGATACAGCAGGGCGAGGGCGCGGCGGTCGCCAATTTGGGCGAGGGCGTTGGCGAGCGTTTCCGAAACTTCGCGCCAGCCGGGGCGCTGCGCGTCTACCCAGCGCTCCAGAACGCACATCAGGGCGGGAACGGCGGAAGCGTCCCGCGCCGCGCCCAGCCGCTCGGCGGCCTCGATAACGTAATCCGAATAGGCGCCGAACAACTGCGGTGTGAGGGTTTCCGCCAACTCCGACGTTTGGTCTGCGCGCAGCGCCCGCGACTCGCGCAGCCAGCGGGCGGTTTTGCGCCGCAGCCAGACGCCCACGCCCACGCTCCCGACGCCGCACGTCAGCGCGGCCCACGCTTCGGACGACAGGCTGGACAATCCGCCCAGCGCGATTCCCAATACGAATAGGCAGACGCCCAGGCCCAGCAGAAACATTGCCACAGACTGTTCCATGCGCTCGCTTCCCCTTCGCCCCATCGCCGGACGGCCTGAAACGTTCTCGCCCGGCTCCGCTTTCTTTTCCATTCCTACGCGATCAACCGGCGCGCTGTTCACGCGCCGCAGCATTTTTTGTATTTTTTGCCGCTTCCGCAGGGGCAGGGGTCGTTGCGGCCCGTCTTGTTTTCGGACACGTAGGGAACCGAAACGGGTTCCTCTTCGTCCTGAGCCGCTTCCAGCAAATGCTCCAGACCGGGCGGCTGGTCATCCAGAGACAGGGCGCCTCCACGCGCCGTTTGCTCCCAAACGCGGCGCGGCGCGGTTCGCGGCAGGCCGAAATGCTCCTCCACGTCGCCCAGGTCCAGCACTTCTTCGTCAACGCGCTCGTCCGCGAAAGCCTTTTGAATGATCGGCAGGGATTCCCGCGCGCCCAAATCCAGCAGATTGCAAACCAGAAAAGCCGCGACGGTCTCGTCGTCCATCTCATTGGCGAGCCGCAGTTCGAGGAGAGACACGATCTCGTCCCGCAGTTCGGGGTGTTTTTCGCCTATTTCCGCCAGACTCTCGCCCGCGCCCCCGCGCAGAAACGTGTCGCCGGTCGTGTCGTTCAGAACGCGGACGAGGGGCGCGATAGCGGCCCGCCCCATCGCCGCGTAATAGAACGGCATCTCCTCGCGCACGTAATCGTCTTCTTCGTTCAGGAGCGGCAGGAGCGGTTCTATCACGGCCTCGGCGGGCGGCCCCATGCGCTCCAGAACGCAAACCGCGTGCAGGCGCGTCCAGCCGCGCGTTTCGCGCGGGTCTTCCGTTTCGTCCTCGGCCCCGTATTCATAATAGGTTTCGTCGAGGGCCATCTCCAGCAGTTTCCCGACCGCTTCCGGCTTGTCGCGCAGCGCGGCGGCGATTTCGTCGTACAGCGCGGGCTGCTCTTCATCGCCGATTTCCAGCAAGCGGTTGTACGGGGCGGAAAAATTATGCTGCGGCAGGTTCGGGGGCAGCGGCTTCACGAGTTTCGGTTTTCGAGGCGGACTTGCAGCGCGGCGTGACATACTACGCATACTCCCAACCGGTAAATTAGCGAAAATAGGGCGAAATTTGACGCGGCCCGGCCCGATACAGGCGACGCGGCGACGATTCGAAGCGCCGCTGACCGACGTTCCCCATTTTAGCACAGGTAGCGCCGGGGCGCAAGCGCGAGGCTTCATTCGCGCCCGACAATGGCCGTTTTGAAATGCACAGACAGAACGGGAATAAATCCCCGTTCTGAAATGCGAAGCCCTCCTTCGAGGGCTAAATGCGCGTTCGTCCTCGTTTTCCGGCGCGGAGCGAAGAGGTTCTGGATTCTTCGCACTGTGAAACATTTTGGCGGCGCGGCATTGCAGGCCACGCAGGTGGTCTGTGCGTTTCAGAACGGGGATTTATTCCCGTTCGTCCCCATTCTCTTTCCGTTCGTTCAACCCGGCGGATGGCGACGGCCTGCAAATTTGCCCTGACGGGCGCGGGCGTGATATACTGCTGAAGAAATTGACGGGCCGATGGCGGGCAAAAAATCGGCGCGGCAAACCCGCCGCAAACTTCAGCAAATAACGCCGCAGAAGCGAAGGCTCCGGCAACGGACGACGCGAGACAGGGAGGCAAAAAGGCGACGATGCCCGATTCGACAATTCTACTGGATATTACAGACGGCGTAGCGACCGTTCGGCTGAACCGCCCGGAAGTTCGCAATGCGTTCGACGACCGCATGATCGCCGAGCTGACGGGCGCCTTTTTGCGGTTGGGCGCGGACGCTTCCCTTCGCGTCATTGCGCTGCGGGGCGAGGGCAAGGCGTTTTGCGCCGGGGCGGATTTGGCCTGGATGCGGCGCATGGCGGGCTGCGAATGGGAGGAAAACGTCGCGGACGCGCGGGCGCTTCAGCAAATGTTCGCCGCCATCGCGCACTGCCCGCAGGCGACCCTGGCCGTCGTGCAGGGCGCGGCGGTGGGCGGCGGCGTGGGACTGGCCGCCGTCTGTGATATTACCCTTGCCGCGCAGGACGCCGTGTTCGCCCTCAGCGAGGTGCGGCTTGGCCTGGTTCCCGCCGTCATCGCCCCCTATGTGCTGGGAAAAATCGGGCCGGGAGCCGCCCGCGCCCTGTTCCTGTCCGGCGAACGCTTCGGGGCCGACGAGGCGCTGCGATTAGGGCTTGTACAACAAGTGGTTCCCGCAGAAAATCTCGAAGCGACTCTCGCGCAAAAACTGACGCTGCTGCGGGCGGCAGGGCCGGACTCGGTCGCGGCGGCGAAACGACTGCTGACCGCCATTGACGGTCTGTCCCCGGACGCGGCGGCGGAGACGACGGTCGCGTGCATCGCGGCCCTGCGAAGCGGCGCGGAAGGACGGGAAGGCTTGCAGGCGTTTCTGGAAAAGCGGACGCCGCATTGGGCTGTCCGCCTATGACACCCGCAAAAACAAAGAAAATCAAACGGCTGCTCATCGCGAACCGGGGCGAAATCGCCGTCCGTATTATCCGCGCCTGCCGGGAGGCCGGGATCGCGCCGATTGCCGTTTTTTCCGAAGCGGATCGCGACGCCCTGCACGTTTCTCTGGCCGACGCCGCGTACTGTCTCGGCCCGGCCCCGGCGAAAGCGAGCTACCTGAACATGCAGGCGCTGCTGGAAGCGGCGACCGCAACGAACGCCGACGCCGTTCACCCCGGCTACGGCTTCCTGTCGGAAAACGCCGATTTTGCCGACGCCTGCGCCGCGCAGGGGCTGACGTTCGTGGGGCCGCCCGGCGAGGTCATGCGGCGGCTTGGCGATAAAATCGAGGCCAAGCGGCTGATGATGCAGGCGGGCGTTCCGGTTGTGCCGGGTTACAACGGCGACGACCAATCCGACGCTGTTTTGCATCGGGAGGCGGCGCAAATCGGGATGCCGCTGCTCATCAAGGCGGCGGCGGGCGGGGGCGGGCGCGGAATGCGGGTCGTGACGCGAGGGGAAGACATCGCCGACAGTCTGGAAGAGGCGCGGCGCGAAGCGCAGGCGGCTTTTGGCGACGACCGCCTGCTGCTGGAACGCTACGTAACGACCGCCCGGCACATCGAAGTGCAGATTTTCGGCGACCGGCAAGGCGACGTGATTCATCTTTTCGAGCGCGAATGCTCGATCCAGCGGCGACATCAGAAAATCATCGAAGAGAGTCCCTCGCCCGCGCTCACGCCGGAATTAAGAGAGCAAATCACGGACGCTGCCGTTCGGGTCGCCAAAGCGGCGGGCTACGTCAATGCCGGAACCGTCGAGTTTCTGCTGGAAACGCCCCCGGAAGGCGAGCCGCGCTTCTATTTTCTCGAAGTCAACACGCGCCTTCAGGTGGAACACCCGGTCACGGAACTGCTGACCGGCCTGGACTTGGCGCGCCTGCAATTTCGCCTTGCCGAGGGCGAGCCGCTGCCGTTCACCCAGGCGCAATGTCTGGCGTCCGGCCACGCGATGGAAGTTCGGATTTACGCCGAGGACGCCGCCAACCATTTTCAGCCTTCGACCGGCGATCTGGCGCTGTGGATCGAACCGTCGGGGCCGGGCGTCCGGGTGGATTCCGGCGTGGCGCGGGGCGGCGTGGTCTCCCCGTATTATGACCCGATGCTGGCAAAGCTGATCGTGCGCGGGGCGGACCGGGCGGAAACTCTGGCGCGGCTGGAGCAGGCGCTGCAGCAGTTTCACGTCTTGGGCGTCGAGACCAATCTGCCGTTTCTGCTGGCAATCGTGCGCGACGCGGCGTTTCGGGCGGGCGACCTGTCCACGCGGTTTCTGGAACAGCGCTTCGCGAATTGGAAACCGGACGCAACGGTTCCCGACGAGGTTCTGCTGGCCCTCGCCGCTCTTAGCGCCGCGCCGGAGCCGACCCTTCAATCGTCCGCTTCGCGCCCCGAACCAGCCGAAGTCTTCACGCCCTGGCGCGCGTCCGGGGCTTGGCGGAACACATGAAACTGCAATTTCTGCACGGCGACGAACCCGTTGCGCTGGAAGCGGAGCGCGACAGCGATGCTAATTGGACGGTCAGGCTGCCGGACGGCGCGACCCGCCGCGTTTCGTTTATCCGAACCCCGGAGGACGTATTGTGGCTGCGCGAAACTTCGGCGGACAACGCCGTCGTGCGCGCCTGGCGGGTTCCGTTCGCCCGTGTGGGGGATGATCTGACGTTTTCGTATGGCGGGCGAGCCTATCGGTTTCAGCCGCATACTGAGCGAACGCGCGCGGCCAGGACGCCCAAAACCGCCTCGGGCGCGCTGACGGCTCCGATGAGCGGCATCGTCGCCGATCTGCTGGTAAAAGCGGGTGAGACCGTCGCGGCCTATCAGCCCCTCGCGGTGATCGAGGCGATGAAGGTGATGTCCACGCTCGAAGCGCCGTTTGCCGGAACCGTGAAAGCCGTTCATGTTCGCGCGCAGGAACCGGTCGCGCACGGCGCGCTCGTGGTCGAAATCGTCCCGATGCCGGAGGGCGAAAGCAAACCGGATAAGACGCCGGAAAGCGCGGCAAACAAAAATTCGGAAGACGAGACGCGCGATGATATGGCAAGCGCGACACGCGAAACGCCCGACCATTCCCAAAACGGGGCGGGCGAAACGCCGGGGGGTGAAGCGGCATGAGTTCTCGATTTTTGGCGCAGCTGCCCCGTTTCGTCCGGGTGGTCGAGGTCGGGCCGCGCGACGGTCTGCAAAACGAGGCCAGGCTGATCGCGACGGAAGACAAGGCGCGGTTTGTGGAGATGCTGGCCGACGCGGGCTATCAAGACATTGAGGTGTCGTCGTTCGTCAGCCCGGCGCGCGTGCCGCAATTGGCCGACGCCGCCGAAGTCTTCGCCCGCCTCGCGCCGCGCCCCGACGTGCGGTATTGGGCGCTGGTTCCCAACGAAAAAGGGCTGGAACGCGCGCACGCGGCGGGCGTAAAAGCCATCGCCCTGTTCACCGCGGCCAGCGAAACCTTCACGCAAAAGAACATCGGCATGAGCATCGCCGAATCGCTGGCGCGCTTCCAAAACATGACGCCCATCGCCCGCGCGTATGGGATGCGGGTGCGCGCTTACGTGTCCACCGCGTTCGTCTGTCCCTACGAGGGCGTAATCGCCCCGGAGCAGGTGACGCCGATTGTGCGGGCGCTGGCGGATTTGGGCGCGGACGAGATTTCGCTCGGCGATACCATCGGTCGCGCCGCGCCCGATCAAGTCGCGCGCCTGATCGAGGCCGTCCTGCC
>JBBRNU010000193.1:0-7451 GCA_038230115.1 Chthonomonadales bacterium
ACCGCCCTGCAAAAAAATCTGCTTCAGCAGGCCGCGACGCTGACGGCTCCGGGCGGCGCGCTGATTTACGTTGCCTGCGCCTTCGAGCCGGAGCAGACCGACGATGTTATCGCCGCGTTTCTGGCGTCGCCGCTCGGCGAGCAGTTCGCAGTCGAGCCGATCCTGCCGCGCCTGGCCCGCGCCTGTCGGCGCGCATCCACCCGACGCGGCAAAACGACGGCCAGTGAAACCGTTCAGGACGACGAAGCGGACGAGACCGGGGAAGAAGCGGCGGCGTTTTACGGGCCGCTCGTGTCCGGGCCGTACTTCCGCACCTGGCCGCACCGTCACGGTCTGGACGCCTTTTTCGCCGCCTGCCTGCGCCGTCAGGCGTGGCAATCGGGGCCAGACGCGGAACCCGATGTTTGACCGGGCCGGGAAGTCTGTCGTTTGCCGGGCCGCCAATCCGGTTGTTGGTCAGGCCGAGGAGAACCGAAAATGTCCGCCGAGCCGAAACTCAACATTTATACGCTGCCGCTGTTTCCGCTCAACAGCGTCCTGTTTCCCTACGTGCCGCTGCAATTGCACGTTTTCGAGGAGCGTTACAAGGCGATGATTTCGGCGTGCATCGAGCGCAATGAGCCGTTCGGCGTCGTGTTGATCCGCGAGGGCGAGGAGGTCGGGTCGCCCGCCACGCCCTTTGACGTGGGCTGCGTGGCGCGCATTCTGGCCGTGCAGCGCTTCGAGGACGGGCGGATGAATTTGCTGGCGGCGGGCGAAAGCCGTTTTCGCCTGCTCGATTACATGGAGGCCGATCTGCCCTACCTGCTGGGGCGCGTGGAGCCGGTCGAGGACGCCCCCGCCGCGCCCGACGACGCGGGGCTGGCCGCGCTGGCCGAAGCGATTACCCTGGCGTTCACGCGCTACGTGACCCTGTTGTACGCCCGGTCGGGGATGCCGCCGCCGCAGTTGGACTTGCCCGACGATCCCGACGCCCTCGCGTTCGGCGTGGCGGCGGGCGCGCTCCTGCCCCCGGAAGAAAAGCAGCGTCTGCTGGAATTGACCGACCTGCGCGCCCGGCTGGAAGCGGAGGGCGACTGGCTGCGCGAACAAATTATGCAGATGGAAACGCTGGAAGCCCTGGAAGCGCGGCTGGCCCCGGACGCGGACTCGGAGGCCGAGGCGGAAACCGAAACGATTCTGGCCGCGCCCCTGCAGCGCACGCCGGAACAGTGGCGGCGTTTTCAAGAGGAAGGCCGCAATTGACGCCGTTGTCGGCCTGATTTTCGTCCGGCTCCGCTTTGATTTCCCGATGAGACGGGTAACCGGAAAACTCGTCTCCGCGAACGGTCGGTTTTTCCCGTTCAGGCGAACCCGCCCCGCTGATGTGCGCGCCCCCCTTGAAAATTATGGAAACCAACATCCCTGCTCCCATTTTTGCCGCCATTGACATCGGAACCAACTCGATCCGTCTGGCCGTGGTGCGCGTGGACGACGATCAGCGCCTGACCACGCTGGGGCAGCAGCGGGAAGTGGTTCGCCTGGGCGAGGGCGAGTTTGAGACCGACCACATGACGCCCGCCGCGATTGCGCGCGGCACGCTGGTTTGTCATCGGTTCGCCGACGTCGCGCGCGGCTATGGAGCGCAGGAAATCGTCGCATTTGCAACGTCGGCAGTCCGCGAGGCCGAAAATCGCGACGAGTTTATCGAGAGCGTCCGCAAAGAGGCCGGTATCGAGGTCAGTGTAATCTCGGGCGTGGAAGAGGCCCGCCTGATCTGGCTGGGCGTCACGAGCGGGCTGGAATTGGGCGCGCGGCGGGCCGTCCTGATTGACATCGGCGGCGGCAGTACCGAGGTAATCGTTGGCGGGAGCGGGGCCGAAGCGAATGGCGGGGGCGCGGGAGTCGGCGCTGCGGCGAATGGCGGCGGTCATGACGTGCTGGAAAGCATGAAGCTGGGTTCGATCCGGCTGTCCAACAAGTTCTTCGATTTCGAGGGGCCGGTCAGCCCGGAAGCCTTCGCCAAAGTGAAAAATTACGTTCTGGGCGTGGCGAGTCAGGTGACGCGCAAGGTAAAAGCGAGCGGGTTCGATCTGGCCCTGGGCAGCGCGGGAACCATCAACACGCTCGCCGACATCGTGGCGCGACGCCTGGGCGAGCCGCCCGCCAGCCAGCAGCGCGTCGTGCAGTTTCGGCTTACCGATCTGCGCGAGGCCGTGCAGTCGCTGTGCCGCCTGTCGCTCGAAGAGCGCCGCCGCGTGCCGGGCATGGACGCGGGCCGCGCCGACATTATTTTGGGCGGGGCGGCGATTTTGCAGACGCTGATGGAAGCGTTCGGGGCCGATAAAATGACCGTCAGCGAGCGCGGCCTGCGCGAGGGCATCCTGCTCGACCACCTGCTGCGCGAGGAAGACGCCCGCGCCCGGTTCCAGTCGCTTTCGGTGCGGCGTCGGAGCATTCTTCAGCTCGCCCGCGCCTGCAATTACGAGTCCGAACACGCCGACCATACCGTGCGCCTGGCGCTGCGCCTTTTCGACGACCTGCGCCGCCTGAACGAACACCATTATGGCAACGCTGAGCGCGAACTGCTGGAATACGCCGCGATCACGCACGACATCGGCACGTTCCTCTCGCACTCGAATCACCAGAAACACGCCTATTACCTGATCCGCAATTCCGACCTGCTGGGCTTCAACGACACGGAAATTGACATTGTCGCGAATGTCGCCCTGTACCATCGCAAGGGCTTTCCGAAAAAGCGGCACGTCAATCTGGCGGGGCTGGATCGGGCCGAGCGGCGGCGCGTGGCGACCCTGGCGGCCATTCTGCGCGTGGCCGAAGGGCTGGATCGCAGCCATCTGGGATTGGTCAAGGACATTCGGCTCGACGTCGCGCTCGGCCCGCGCCGCTTCGTCCTGACGCTGCTCTCGGAAGCGGACTGCCAGTTGGAAGTGTGGGGCGTACAAAACAGCCGCGACCTGTTCGAATTCGTGTTCGACGCCCCGCTCGAAGTGCGCGTCGAAGCGCCCGCCGTTCCGTTCCCGCCTGCCTCCGTCTCCTGAAAGGTCAACGTGGGCAGGAGGCGGGATTTGAAGCGCCAAGAGCAGGACAAACGGGGAGAACGGGATGGTAACCCCGTTCTGAAATGCATAGCCCGCCTGCGCGGGCTTGAATGCGCGCTCTCACTGGTTTGCCTGTGCGGGCTGAAGACGCGTTTAGCCGCGTCTGCTTCCGCTGTTTGAAGATACGCTCAGGCTCTCGGCATTGGCATTGTAGCCCTCGAGGGAGGGCTGTGCATTTCAGAACGGGGTTACCATCCCGTTCGCTGCCCGTTCTCTCCTCCAATTCATGACACTATCTCCAATCAGCAGACAGACGGCGCGGCGGTTCGTCCTGGGACGGCAGGGGCTTTGGCCGGGGCGTCGGGAAACCGGCGCGTTGGGCGCGGCGAACGCCCTGCGCCGGTCGGAAGCGATCCAAGTAGACACCATCAACGTGATCGCGCGCTGTCACGACCTCGCGCTCTGGTCGCGCACGCTGGATTATCAGCCCGCCGACCTCGACCGGCTGATGTATCAGGAGCGGCAGTTTTTCGATTACGGCGGCATTTTGTTTGTGTACCCGATGGCGGAACTTCCGTACTGGCAGGTGGTGATGCGGCAGCGACAGGCGCATCGGGCCGAAGTCGCCCAAACCCATCAGGCCACCATCGCGTTTGTCCTGGACGAAATTCGCGCGCGGGGGCCGCTGGCGAACCGGGATTTTCTCGACCGCCCGCGCATTCCCGGCGGCTATAACACGGTCAAGGACACGGCGCTTGCGCTGCAGCATCTGTGGCTGTGCGGCGCGCTGATGACCCACCATCGGCGCGGCTTCGACCGGGTGTATGGGCTGTTCGAGGACATTGCGGGCCAGGCGCTCGACCAGCCGGAAATTTCCGAAGCGGACGCGCAGGACTTTTTCGCCCTGAAAGCCCTGCGTGATCTGGGATTGGCGACGGCGGGGGAATGGGCGCGGCGGCTCGCCATTTTTCAGCCGAAAGCGTTTCGCCCGGACGCGGCGCGGCAGCAGTTCGCGCATTTGGCGGCGCGCGGTTTGGCGACGCCGGTTGGGGTGGAGGGCCAGGCCGAACCTTATTTCGTCTCGTGCGAAGACGCGCCGCTCCTGGACGTTCTGGAAGCGGGCGACATCCCTGCTGCGTGGCGTTCGCTCGGCCCGACCACGCGACGGGAAGCCACGTTTCTCGCCCCGCTCGACAACGTGATCTGGGATCGAACGCGCGCCCGGACGCTGTTCGACTTCGATTATGTGTGGGAGGTTTACAAGCCCGCCGAAACGCGCCGCTGGGGGTATTACACGCTTCCGATCCTCTATGGCGACCGTCTCGTGGGCCGTTTGTCCCCGAAACTGCACCGCAAGGCCAAAACCCTCGCCGTCGAAGGCTTCTGGCTCGAAGACCCGGCCCTCGCCGATGACCCCGACTTTGCCGACGCCCTGCGCGCCGGACTGACCCGCTTCGCCCGCTTCCATGACGCCGAGCGCCTCGACCTTGCAGGCGTTCCCTTCCTCAATCTGCGCGCGCATTGCGCCGACTGGCTGCCCTAGCGAACCGCGTTCTTTGTTCTTTTTCTGCCCATTGCCGCAAAAACGCACGAAACTAAATGGCGTCGCTTGCGCTGTATACTTTTTCTTGTCGCCCCCTGTCTTTAGCATAGGGCAGGCTCGCGCGATAGAAAGTTGAAGCGCGCAGGTGAGCGGGCGGCGACAGAAAAATAGAGGCGATTATTTTTCTGTGTGACGCCCGTCGTCAACTTTCCGCCTGCCCGCGCCGTCCGTGAGTGAGGAAGCGAAGGAGAATGTGACACGATGTCAATACAAGCGCCAACGTTGAAACAATGTCCGCGCTGCGGCGAACCGCGTTCCGAAAACGCCCGAACCTGTTCCGGCTGCCGCTACGACTTCGCCCCGGTTCCCCAGGTGTCCGATTCGGCGGACGGGGCGTCGGTCGCCTCTCAAGAGGCGGGGCAGGGCGGAGCAAGCAAGGGAAATTGGCTGACGACGCTGCGTCAGCGTCTGCGCGGCGGCTAGATCACCCTACTGGCCGAGGGATTAAAAACCCGGCGACCCACGCCGCAGTTCCAGACTGGCATTTCAATCCTGTCGTCCCTTCCGACGCGACATTGGGAACACCGCCCGCCCGCTCGCCGTCCTGTCTGCATTCTGTAACATTCCGTAATCGGAAACGGTAATTTGAGGAAGACGGACGGCGAAGGGAAGGGCGGAACAGACCATGTGGAAAGCATTGGGAAGCGGGCTGCTGGGAGCCTGCGGTATGACCTTGCTGCATCAAACGGCGCGGCGCGTGACGAACCACGCGCCGCGTCTGGACGTGTTGGGAATGCGCGCCCTGGTAAAATTGCTGCGCGGAGCCGGACAGGAGCCGCCGCACGGCGAGACGCTATACGACCTGACGCTGGCGGGCGATCTGGTCAGCAACGCGCTGCTGTTCAGTCTGGTTGGCGAGGGGAATGACGCGGTTTGGGCGCGCGGGGCTATGATCGGGCTGGGCGCGGGCGTCGGCACGGCGCTTTTGCCGCCCGCGCTCGGTCTGGGCCATCCGCCGAACGAGCGCGCCCCGCAAACGCAAATCATGACGGTCGCGTGGTACGTCGCGGGCGGACTGATCGCGGCAGGCGCGGCCCGGTGGCTGGCCTCGACCGCGCGCCGCTGACTCCTCCGTGCTTACGCATGAGAGGGGTTCCTGCGTTGACGACGCGGCGCGCTTTCGACAGAAGGCGGCGACGGGTCGCGAAGAAATTCATTTCGTCGCGACCCGTCCTGCCGTTTTCGACAAATGGGCGTTGTAATTCCAGGCCAAAATGCGCGTGTTTACGGCAGCCCGGTCGGCAAAATCTCGAACTGGTTGTTCCAGGGGTCGCGCACGTAGAAGCGCGGATAGCCCATCGGGATGACATTCTCGTCTACGGCATACCCCAGAGTTTCCAGACGTTGCCGCGCGCCCTCCAGGTCGTCGGTCGCCAGCGCGACGTGTCCGGCTCCGACGACGCCCTCCGCAGGGTAGCCGACGTGGAACTTGACCGCGCCTGCCGCGAACCACAGCACGGATACATGGGCCAGACTCGACGGCTTTTCGGCTTCCGTCAATCCCAGACCCTCGACGTAAAAGCGGCGCACGTCCTGCGGCGCCGCGCCGGGCGCAAGCAAAAATAAGTGGTGGGTGTGCATGGATTGCATTTGGGTTTCGATGAAGATGAATGGGAAGGGCGTCGCGTGTTGTTTCAAACGATGGCGACGGCGAGGCTGCGGATTTCGCCGAACTCGTGCGGGCATTTTCGCCAGGAGTTTCCGCCGTCTTCCGAGCGGTACAGATAGCCCAGGACGCAGGCGCTGAAAATCAGGCCGGGCGCGTTGGCGTTCGCGGCGAACGTCCAGACCGTGCTGTTGGGCGGGGTCGGAAGCGCAGCCGCCTGCCAGGTCGCGCCCGCGTCGTGCGAGACGTAGAGCGCGCCGGTTTTACCGGGCGGGCCGTCTCCGTTGCCGACAAACAGGGTGGACGGGACGTCGGAGTTGGCAAGCAAACCACGACAGTAGCCGTGCGGAAACTGCGCGCCAACGTTCTGCGGCTGCCAGGTCGCGCCGCCGTCCACGCTCAGGTTCAGGTCGTTGTTGGTCGAGGCGAGCATTCGCGGCGGGGAGCCGGGAACAATCGCGAGGGAATGAATGTCGGGCGAACTCATGCCGGTATCGCTGCGCCGCCAGGTTTCGCCGCCGTCCCGACTGCAGTGCAGGCCGTCAATCTCGACGCCCGCCCACACGGTATCGGGCGCGGTCGGGTCGGCGAGCAGACAGGTCACGCGCGCAAAGCGAATCGCCACACACTCCTCGGCAATTCCCGCATTTAACTTCTCCCATGACAGGCCGCCGTTACGCGAGCGGTACAGGGCGGCGGGACTGACGCCCACGAAGATCGTATCCGGCTGGCGCGGGTCAATCAGCAGCGACCAGACGGCGACTCCGGCGGGCCAGCCCTGTCCCGGATCGAAGGGCGCGGGCAGGCGTTCCCAGTGGTCGCCGCCATCGTCGGTGCGAAATAGGCCCAGGTCGGTTCCGGCGTAGAGGATGCGCGGGCTGCGCGGATGCACGGCCAGGGCGCGCACGTCGGCCTCGATGAACATTCCCGCGCAGGCCTGCCGGAAGGTTTCGCCCCCGTCCACGCTGCGCCAGACCGCCTGCCCGACCGTGCCGACATAAATAATCCCGCTTCCGGTTCCCGTCGTTTCTATCATATCTTCCATATCTTCACTTCCTTTTTGTTTTCACTACGTTTTTGCCGTCGCGACAACTATTGCTGAACTCACGATCTCTTCCCTTGTCTCGCAACACCATTGTTTTTTGCAGCGTACTTCCTATCAGGCTGGCTTGCGGAAGAAGAATATCCACTCAACGCGTGA
>JBBRNU010000194.1:0-7451 GCA_038230115.1 Chthonomonadales bacterium
AGTTTCCGAGCCGATCACCTTCACAATACTGCATTCAATGGCGTACTCTTCCGCCGCGCGGTGGTACTGCGGCGCGGCGTCGGGCGCGTCTGGGACAATCGGTTGGAAAGCGTCTTCGAGCAGTCCGGCGATGCGATAAACCATGCTTTCCAGCGCGAACGTGCGCGCGGCCATTTCCGCCAGCTTGTGCTGGATCAGGCCGTACTCGGCGATGGGTTTGCCGAAGGTCTTGCGCTGTTTGGCGTAGGTCGCGCAGACCGCCAGGGTCTCCTTCAAGCCGCCGACCGCGCCCGCTTCCAGCCGGAAACGTCCCATGTTGAGCGCGCAAAAAGCCGCGTAATGCCCTTTGCCGACTTCAAGCGCGTTTTCAATCGGAACCCGCGCGTTGTCGAGAATGACTCGGCGCGTGGACGTGCCGTGCATCCCCAGCTTGTGTTCTTCCCTGCCGAACGAGACGCCGGGCGTGTCGCGCTCGACCAGGAACGCGGTGATTTTGTCGCCGTTCGCTTTGGCGAAGACCGTGAACAGGCTGGCGAACGCCGTGTTGGTAATCCACATTTTTTCGCCGTTGAGGAGATAGAATTTGCCGTCTTCGGAGAGGGCGGCGCGGGTTTGCAGGGCGAGGGCGTCGGAGCCGGAGTTGGCCTCGCTGAGGGCGAAACTGCCGATCCATTCCCCGCTCGCCAGTTTGGGCAGGCAGCGCTGTTTCTGCTCCGCATTACCGAAATACAGCAGGGGAAGCGTGGCGATCACGGTATGCGCCTCATGGGTCAGGGCAAACGATTGCTGATAATTCAGTTTCTCGGCGATGTAGGCGATGGTGGTTTGCGGCAGGCCCAATCCGCCATAGATTTCGGGAACGTCGGCTCCAAGCAGTCCTAATGCGCCCGCCTTCTGCATCAGGGCGAGCATCAGCGGATGGTCGCCGGACTCGATGCGCTCAACGTGGGGCAGGACTTCCTTCCGCAGAAAATCGTCGGCGGTTTTGCCGATCAGCCGGTCTTCCAAAGTCAGCGCTTCCGGGATGAAAACCGCATCGGAAGGCGTGGTTTCGGTATCTATTAGAAAAGCCCCGCCGACCGGGTTGAACGAGCCAGTCATCGCGTGTCTCCTTGTACAAATTATACGGCGGCGGTCCATTTGCCGGGAGGCTTCAACTTTCGACCCCGTCCGATTATGAAAGCGAACGCTTCGCCTACATTAAGGCGAGTTAAAAGCGCCAGGCGGCGCAGGGCAAATTCCACTCGTCGGCAGAATTCTGCCAGCCCTGGCGCGCATTATACCTGAACTACGAAAAAGGCAAGCGATGCATTGCAACGCGGTCTTCAATTCGCGTCGCATTTTCCCATTCTCATGCGAACGCCCGCAAGCGGCGCTTCGCGAAGGCGGGTTGTCCGTTGGAAATTCTGGAAACAAACATTGACGTCGCCGCGCCCTCGTTCCGCGCCAACGCCGCCCATTACGTCGCATTGGTCGCCGACTTGCGGGCGCGGCACGCGCAGGTAAAATTGGGCGGCGGGGCCGAAGCGGTGAAAAAGCATCACAGCCGGGGCAAACGCCTGGCCCGCGAGCGCATTGACGCCCTGCTCGATCCGCAAACGCCGTTTCTGGAATTCAGCCCGCTCGCCGCCCATGACCTTTACGACAACGAAGCGCCGGGGGCGGGCCTTGTCACCGGCATCGGCGCGATTCACGGGCAGGAGTGCGCCCTGATCGCCAACGACGCGACGGTCAAGGGCGGAACCTACTTCCCGATGACCGTGAAAAAGCACCTGCGGGCGCAGGAAATCGCCCGGCAGAACCGCTTGCCCTGCATCTATCTGGTGGATTCGGGCGGCGCGTATCTGCCGCTGCAGGCCGAGGTCTTTCCCGACCGCGACCATTTCGGGCGCATCTTTTACAACCAGGCGCGCATGTCGAGCGAGGGCATCCCGCAGATTGCCGCCGTGCTGGGAAGCTGCACGGCGGGCGGCGCGTATGTGCCGGCGATGTCAGATCAGACCGTGATTGTGAAGGGGGCAGGAACGATTTTTCTGGCCGGGCCGCCGCTCGTCAAGGCCGCGACCGGCGAGATTGTGACGGCGGAAGATTTGGGCGGGGCCGATATGCACACGCGGGTGAGCGGCGTGGCGGATTATTTCGCCGAAACCGAAGCCGAAGCGCTGCTTCTGGTGCGCGAGATCGTGGAAACCCTGAACCTGCCGCCGCGTCCGCCGATGGATCGCGTTGCGCCGGAAGACCCGCTCTACGATCCGGCGGAAATCTACGGAATCCTGCCACGCGACCTGCGTCAGCCGTTCGAGGTTCGCGAAATCATCGCCCGTCTGACGGACGGCAGCCGGTTCCACGAGTTCAAGCCCCGTTTCGGCGCCAGTCTGGTGTGCGGTTTCGCCCGGTGGATGGGGTATCCGGTCGGCATTCTCGCCAACAACGGCGTCCTCTTCTCGGAAAGCGCGCTGAAGGGGGCGCATTTCATCGAGATTTGCTGCCAGCGTCGCATTCCCCTGATCTTCCTGCAAAACATCACGGGCTTCATGGTAGGGCGCAAATACGAGGAGGAGGGGATCGCCAAGCACGGCGCGAAACTCGTCATGGCGGTCTCGAACGCGGAAGTTCCGAAGTTCACGGTCATTCTGGGCGGGTCGTTCGGCGCGGGCAACTACGGGATGTGCGGGCGCGCGTATGATCCCCGGCAGCTCTGGATGTGGCCTAACGCGCGCATTTCCGTCATGGGCAGCGAGCAGGCCGCGAACGTGCTGCTGACGGTGAAACTAGATCAACTGGCGGCGCAGGGCCGAACGCTGACGCCCGACGAGCAGGCGGAATTCAAACGCCCGATTCTGGAGTCGTATGAGCGCGAGGGCAGCCCCTATCACAGCACGGCGCGCTTGTGGGACGACGGCATTCTCGACCCGCTGGACACGCGCATGGCGATTGGGCTGGGCCTCGCCGCCGCCAATAACGCCCCGATCCCCCCCACGAAATTCGGCGTCTTCCGAATGTAAAAAACGCCCACGCAAAACATAGGCCTACTGCAGTTACACGGTCGGCATTTTCGCGTTCGGCGGGCAGCCATCGGCTGCTTGTATCACTGCCGCAAGCTACACGAGGTAAAGGGCGGTAGAACCCCTTTGTCGCAATGGAGCTTGCGTTTACAATCTCCAGTCATCGTTCAGGCTGCGCTTTACGCCTGCCGCCTTGAGCAGAGCGATGATTTCAGAATGGTCTCGTTGATCCTAAAAAACGTTCGCTGCAATCCAATCTTGTCCGTACTGGCTCCACGCTCCAACAGCAAACGAACGGCCTGGGTTCTCCACTTCTGTATCATTACGGACTCGTGGTGAAAGCGGAAATTCTTGGTTTGTCGTCGCGCTTCGAGACCGTGACCAGCAGCGTCGCGCCGGTGGGCGAGTCGGCGGCGATGACCGCTCTGGCCGAATCCTGCCCCTGCAGACGCCAGTTACTCAAGGCGTCGGCGCTGGCTCCCGACCGCTGAAACGACGCGGAGAACTGCGCGATGAACGACCGGCGAAAACCGGCTTTTTCTATCTCGTTCGGCAGCATGTTGTAAGCCGCGCCCGCGTTCATCGTCATGGTCTGGAGCGTTTCCCAATCCAGATCGGCCTCCGCCGCCGAATCGCCCCGCGCCAGCGCGCCGAACGCCCTCTGCGCGAACGCCGTCAGGTCGGTTGAAGCGGACGCGGGCGGGGCAGGCGTCACGCTCACCCCGCCCGCACTGCCGGAAGAGGCTGGCGTCGTCGGAGTCGTGGAGGCGGTCAAGGGAGCGGGCGAATTGCCGGGAACCGAAGGTGGAGACGCCGCCTTTTCCGGCTCTTTGGGCTTGAGCGCGGGGAAAACCAGGAAGATCAGGGTCAAAATAGCGGTAATGGCGACGGCGACTTCCTGCCATCGCTTCAGCAGGGATTGCTTTTGAGCGGGAGCTTCCTCAGGCGTCGCAAACCTTCTCCTCTGCCCTAAAACGCGAAACGCCGCCCGACTATATGTGAACTCGACAATTGTAAGTCAAAAACTCTGAAGGCTAACAAATTGCGATAATTCTGACGAATGAATGGCAATGGCCTCAAATGTAAGCGAATGTTCGACTGCAAAACAAAAACATCCTTCTTTTATGCGCTCCGGCACGCGAAACTTTTCAGCGCGCCCTGACATCTAACAACAGGAAAAAATAAAGAAAGCGGGCCAATAAAAATGAGGCTGCGAAAAGTCATTCCGATGGTTTGCGTTGCGCTCGTGTCGTTGAGTGGAGCGTTCGCGCAGCGGAAACCGTCACCGTCGCCTGAGCGCCCGCAAGCGCTGGACGCGCGGACAATTCTGCTGCGGAACCTGACTTCGGACCAGTGGGTGAAAGACCTGGGGGGAAAGCGGCAGCCGGAACTCTATGTGTACGCCTTCTCCAAAAACGGCAGCTACAAGTTCCAGCTTTTCACCGATTACGGCACGGAGCCACTCGTCGGAGAATGGCGCTTAACCCGGAGTAAAGACGGCAAGACGCATCTTGTCCTTGCCAACCAGCGCAAGCGCTACTACTGGCTTCCGCAAGACAGCGTCATCCAATACGACAAGAACAAAGACGTCCTGCTCCTTTCCGGGGAGAAATATGTCGGCGTCCAGCAACTGCGCCGTCAAAAGGTGGAACCCAAAGCCGACTGACAACGGCCAAAACAGACCTTGCATCGGGCGTAATGATGAGGGAAAATAGCGTATACTTTTGTGTAGCCTCGACGCTTCCACGCTTCCGGTTTGCGCCTTCCAGTGCGCTTTTTGCGCTTCACGGCGCGGTTTGCGCTTTCCCGTTCGCGCGTCGCTATTGCGTTCCTAGTTGCGTTCCTGTAGAAAAGAGGAAATAACGGATGTCTCAATTCCCGGCGACGGTCTGCAAACTGACCGCCGCGCTTTTTATACCCCTCGCCAGCCTCGGCGGACTAAGCGCGGGCCGTTCGGTCGCGGCGCAGACCAAGCCTGCTCCGCCCATACCGCCCGCGCCCGTTGTCAATTCGGCTCCGAACCGCGCCCCGACGACCGACAGCGCCAACCTGCTCGCCCTCGCGCCCGACAAGCCGATACGCGGCATGGGCTGGCCGTCGCTGTCGCCCGATGGGAAGACGCTCTGCTTTACCTATCTTGGCGACCTGTGGACGGTTCCGGTCGCGGGCGGCGTCGCCAATCGCCTGACCGTGCATGAGACGCTCGACGCCTATTCGCGCTGGTCGCCCGACGGCAAGTTCATCGCCTTTACCAGTATGCGGAATGGCAACGCCGACGTGTTTCTGGTTCCCGCCGAGGGCGGCGCAGCGCGGCAGGTGACCTACAACAGCGCCAACGATTGGGTGAACGACTGGTCGCCGGACGGGACGAAACTGCTCTTTTATTCGGTGCGCGACACGCATTCGTTCGCCCTGTATTCCATTGACCTGCGAACGCGCGCCCTGAAACGCCTGACCAACGACGAGGAAGCCCTACGCTTCGGAGCCTGGTCGCCCGACGGCAAGACGATTGCCTACACGCGGTCGGGCCAACCCTGGTGGCGGCCCTGGTATCGGGGCAGCGTGGCCGCCAGCATCGTGGAGCGCGATCTGGCGACGGGCAAGGTCAAGACCCTGTTCAAAAGTAACGCCCAGCAGTTCTGGCCGCTCTGGTCGCAGGACGCCAAATCGCTGTTCGTCACGACGGTTCACGGCGGCGCCAACACGCCGAACTTGTGGCGCATTCCCGCCGAGGGGGGCGAGCCGAGAGCCGTCACGCATTACACGACCGATGCCGTACGCTACCCCTCGATTGCCCGCAACGGTTCGCTGTTGACCTATCTGCACGACGGCGACCTCTATACCATCAAGCCGGACGGAACCGACGCGAAGAAGATCACCGTCTACGCGCATTCCGACGACAAAATCAATAATCAGGAACGCCAGACCCTGACGAACCAGGCGTCTGAATCGGAATTGTCGCCGGACGGCAAGCAGCTGGCGCTCGTGCTGAAGGGCGACCTGTGGCTGCTGCCGGTGGCGGGCGGCGACGCCAAGCGCCTGACCGACGACCCCGCTTCCGACAGCGACATTGTGTGGTCGCCGGACGGGACGAAACTGGCCTTCATTTCCGACCGGGGCAACCAGACCGACCTGTACACGATTGACGTCAAGACAAAAGCTCTCACGCGCCTGACCAGCGACGCCGACGCTGAAGCCAACCCGCACTGGTCGCCCGACGGCAAAACTATTTCGTTCGCCAAAGCGGGCGCGAAGCCCGGCCTGTACGTCGTGGCGAGCGACAAGGCGGTCGCCAACGGCGTTTCGGCGGCGCGGCGATTGGCCGAGGGCAACGGCAGCAACAACTTTGGCGTCGGCATCACGGCCAACGCCTGGTCGCCGGACAGCCGCTGGGTCGCTTTCTCGCGCATGGATCGCTACGCGAACGTGGACGTTTGGGTGGTTCCCGCAATTGGCGGCGCGGCCACGAATGTGACCCGCTATCCCGGCGAAAACAACGGGCCGCAGTTCACGAAAGATGGGCGGCGGCTGCTGTTCGTGTCGGACCGCAACGGGCCGAACCAGCCGAGCCTGCTGTTTCAACTGCCGCTCGAAGTCGAGGACGACGCCGACAAAGACAAGGACGCTGACGATGGCAAGCCGAAACCCAAGCCCGACCGCAGCAAAGATGTCAAGATAGATTTCGACGACATTCAACTGCGCGCCAAGCCGATTTCGCTCCCGATTGCCGATGTGGAAGATTACGAGCCGACGCCCGACAGCCAGAAAGTCGTTCTGCACATGGCGAACAACTTCTGGGCGGTTCCCATCGCCGGGGGGCCGATGCAGCAGCTGACGAACAATGGCGAGCCGGGCGGCAATATTCGTTTTGCGCCGGATGGGTCGCGCTTCTTGTATCTGGGCGCGAACGGCACGCCGCGCTCGCTGGCGATTGCCGGAGGGCCGGTTTCGGTCGTGGCCTTCAGCGCCGAACTGCTCTTCGACCGGCGCGTGCAGTACGCGCAGGCGTTCGAGGAGTTCTACCGCAAGTTCGGCGCGGCCTTCTACGACGCCAAGATGCACGGCGTGAACTGGCCGGGCCTGCGCGCCAAATACGAGCCGATGCTGCAAGGGGTCGGCTCGCCGGAAGAGTTCGCCAACCTGCTGTCGGAAATGGTCGGCGAGGTCAATTCGTCGCACTCGGAAATCGGCGCGGCCACCCCGCCCGGCGGCCCGCAGACCGCCTCGCTCGGCCTGAACTACGACGACAGTTATACGGGGCCGGGCCTGAAGGTCGCCAGCATCATGCCGAAAGGCCCCGCCGACAAGCCCGCCACGCGCATCAACGCGGGCGAGTACGTCCTGAGCGTGGACGGCGTGGACGTGCGAATGACCGAGGACTATTACCAGACGCTTCAGGATCGGGCCGGGAAAACCGTCGAGGTCGTGGTCAACAGCAAGCCCGTG
>JBBRNU010000195.1:0-7434 GCA_038230115.1 Chthonomonadales bacterium
GACTTTTTTGGGCGGGCCGGGCGCGTCGTTCGACCCGGCAAACGCCCGCCAGCCCAGATAGCTCAGCAAGACCGCGCCGACGAGGGCGACCGCAAGCAGCGTTCGAGGCGACACTCTGGCGCTGGACGCATTTTGCATTCCTGACATTTTTTTCTCCTCCAATTTCTCCTATCGCTGCGGCCAGTCGGCGCACGAGCGGAACGCCGTTTTGAAAGGCGGGGCGACCGGGCATTCATGCCCGGTCGATCAACCCTGTTCGCCCCGCGTTCCACGAATAATCTGACCGCCGCGGCAAGCGGATGCTCGCGAATTTTCAGCGTCCGCCGATCAATCCCCAGGTTCCGTCGGCCTTCTTATAGGGGATGCCGCGCAGTTCCGGCTTGTTCTGGTACGGCCCGCCGCTGGTCACGAGATAGTATTTGATCGCGGGGCCGTCCGGCTGATACCCGCCGAGGTGGTTGCCCGCCGCGTCGAGCCAGGGTTTGGCTTTCATGTTCTTGGCGTGACCGTCGGCGAAACTGGAATTGAGCGTACCGTGGTGACGGGGCTGAATCGGCTGATCCATCAGCCCGAAGTGCGCGTCGGGCAGTGTGCCGGTCGAATCCGACCAGACCGACGTTTCGGTTGGGAATTCCACCTGCGCCATCGTTTTGACCGGCCTGCCATTGTTGGGGCCGAACACGTTGTTGGGATCGCCCCAATCCAGCAGCGCGAAGTTGGGCATGTAGCTGATGTATTTCAGGGCGGGCGCGCTGTCACAGGGCTGCGGCATCGTGATGACCTGCATGGCGCGCGGAAAATCCATCGCCGTCGGCTGCGAGGGGCAGGCGTACAGCTGCGAGTTCTTGGAGTAGGGCAGAATGGCGCCCCAGGCGGTGTAAACGCAGGGCGAGGGCGTATAGCCGAAATACAGGTTCATCGGAAACGTTTCGTCATAATCCTGAATGTAGAGCGTGGTGGCGGTTCCGATTTGCCGCATGTTCGACAGGCAGGAGACGCCTCGCGCCTGTTCGCGGGCCTGCGCGAAAACGGGGAACAGAATAGCGGCGAGGATGGCGATAATGGCGATAACGACGAGCAATTCAATCAGCGTGAAACCGGAATGACGGCGCATTATTTCACTCTCCTTCGTCCCGACCGGGACTTCGCACCTGAGTCTGCAGGGAGACTTTTCCCTATTGGGAATGTGTGGAAAGTATAACGCGCCCGACTTAAAACAAGATTAAGCGAGCATTAAACTTTTCTAAGCGTTCGTCCGCCCGCGCGATGGCGACGAACCTGCGCGCTTTAGCAAGCCTCTTTCCACGCGCAGGCTTGCCAAGTTCTTCCAATCCCTGTATAATCGCGAGAGCGGGCATAATTGGCGGCATTCGAGGCGGCGGGGATCGCCGAAGTTTCCCGACCGACACGGGAGGAGCGAGAACATGGACGAGGCTTCCGGGAGCGAAGCGTTGGCGAAGGCGGCGAAGCGGCTGATTCCCTTCCTGTTTTTGCTGTATGTCGTGGCGTATCTGGATCGGGTGAACGTGAGTTTCGCCCAGCTGCAAATGAAGCAGGACTTGAAGTTCGACGACGCCGTGTACGGCTTCGGGGCGGGCGTTTTCTTTTTGGGCTACTTCCTCTTCGAGATTCCGAGCAACCTGATTTTACAGCGCGTAGGGGCGCGGCGGTGGATCGCGCGCATCATGGCGTCGTGGGGGCTGGTCGCGATGGCGATGACATTCACGCGCAGCCCGCTGAGTTTTTACCTGTTTCGCTTTCTGCTCGGCCTGACCGAAGCCGGGTTCTTCCCCGGAATGCTGCTGTATCTGACGTTCTGGTTCACGTCGGCGGAACGGGCGCGGATTGTGGCCTGCTTCATGACGGCGAATGCGGCGGCTTTCATCATTGGCGGGCCGATTTCGGGCGTCCTGCTGACCCTGCGCGGAACCGGCGGATTGGCGGGCTGGCAGTGGCTGTTTTTGCTGGAAGGGCTGCCCGCGCTGCTGCTGTCCGGCGTCGTCCTGGCGTATCTGCCGGACGGCCCCGCGCAGGCGCGCTGGCTCTCGCCTCAACAGCGGGCCTGGCTGATGACGCGCGTGCAGGCCGAACAAAAGCTTCAAGCGGCGCACGGACACCTGACCCTGCGCGCCGCGTTCGCCAGTCCCGCTGTCTGGCTGCTGTGCGAACTGTATTTCACACTGGTCGTGGGAATGTACGGGCTTTCTTTCTGGCTGCCGCAGCTCATCAAGGGATTTCACGGCCTGTCCGACCTGACCGTCGGCTTCCTGACCGCACTGCCCTACCTCGCCGCCGCGGTCAGCATGGTGCTGGTCGCCGTGCATTCCGACCGAACCGGCGAGAGGCGCTGGCACATCGCGATTCCCGCGCTGGCAGGCGCGCTCGGTCTGGCCCTGACCGGCGTCATCCACAGGCCATTTTGGGGACTGCTGGCGATGGCGATGGCGGCAGCGGGCATGTGGTCTACCCTCGGCCCGTTCTGGTCCCTGCCCGCCGGTCTGTTGAGCGGCGCGGCGGCTGCCGGAGGGCTTGCGCTCGTCAACGCGGTCGGCAATCTAGGCGGTTTTGTCGGCCCCTATGCGGTTGGCTACCTCCAGAAGCGGACGCATTCGGCAACCGCCGGTCTCTTTCTGCTGGCGACTTCACTTACGTTGAGCAGCCTGCTCGCCCTCGCCGTGCGGCAGGGAAAAACGCCCGCCGTCCCCGCGCGCCCGACGCCCGCCCCGGCGGAAATCGGCGGCGCAGCGCTTGGCGACCCGGCGCGCCTGCCCTGAAGTGGAAGCAGGAACCCGGCCCGGTCGTGCGGAACGAGGGCGCAGGATGAGGTTGAAATCTAGCCCTGAAACGAGGCTGCCGGACGAACGGGAATAAATCCCCGTTCTGAAAGGCGGCGAACGGGATGGTAACCCCGTTCTGAAATGCCCGAGCCGCCTGCGCGGGCTAAACACGCCACAGCGCACAGGCTTGCGCGGGTTGGAGGCGCGCCCGTCCTCGTCTTCTTGCGCGGGCTAATGACTGTTCTGAAATGCCTGAGCCGCTCGCGCGCATTGAAACTTCCTGGCGGCGCGGCCTTGTGTATTTCAGGCCACGCAGGTGGTCTGTGCATTTCAGAATGGGGTTACCATCCCGTTCTGCCCGTTCGTCGCATTTTAGAAAAACAGGAGAAACCAGAATGCTGAAGCGCCTCCTTGCGGCGGCTTTCTTCGCCTGCGGGATTGCGGGGCAGGGCGCGGCGGGCGCAGGCTCTGCAACCGCCCAAGCCGCCGAGAAAACCAGCGCGTCGCCCGGTCAAACCGCTTACTACGTGGACGCGCAGCGGGGCGACGACAGCGGGCCGGGAACGTCGCCCCAGGCCGCCTGGAAAACGCTTGCGCGGGCCAACCGAATTGGATTCGCGCCGGGAGACCGCCTGCTGTTCGCCGCAGGACAGACGTTCAAGGGAACCCTGAATTTTAGCAAAAGCGACCGGGGAACTCTGAGCAAGCCGATTGTCGTGGCGTCGTTCGGGGCGGGACGGGCCGTGATTGACGGCGGCGCGGGCGACGGCTTTCGCATAAATGACAGCGCCTTCGTCATTGTCCGCGAACTCAACTTTGTCGGCTGCGGGCGCAAAAATGGCAGCGACGGCACGGGCGTCAATCTCGTCCGCACGCGCGATGTCCGGCTTGACGGCCTGGACGTGGGCGGCTTTCGCCTGGCGGGCGTGGCGACGGGCGGCGACGAGAACACGCGCATCACCCACGTTCGCGCGCACGACAATGGGGCTGCGGGGATTACGACGAACGGCGGCTATGACGGCCTGCCGCGCACCCGCAACCTGTACATCGGCGACTGCATCACGGACAACAATCCCGGCGACCCGAAAAATCTCACGAACCACAGCGGCAACGGCATCATCGTCGGCGGGCTGGACGGCGGCGTCATCGAGTACTGCGAGGCGAGCGAAAACGGGTGGGATATGCCGCGCGACGGCAACGGGCCGGTGGGCATCTGGGGCTGGAACTGCGACCGCCTGACGATTCAACACTGCATCTCGCACGATAACAAAAGTCCCGGAACCGACGGCGGCGGCTTCGATTTCGACGGCGGCGTGACGAATTCCATCCTGCAGTACAACCTGTCGTACAACAATGTCGGCTGCGGCTATCTGCTCTGCCAGTATCCCGGCGCGGCCCCCTGGCGTAATAACGTCGTCCGCTACAACTTGAGCATTGACGACGGATCAAAGAACTTTCACAGCGGCATCGGGCTTTGGCTGGGCGCAGGCGAATTTTCCGACTGCGCCATTTACAACAACACCATCGTCAATCGCCTGCGCGCCGTTAGTACGCTGGGCGACGTTCCCGGCATGGTCTACCGCAACAATATTTTTCTGGCGGGCGGCGACGTTTTGGACGGCGATTTCAAGCGGTCGCGCTTCGTCAACAACCTGTACTGGTCCCGTGCGAACGGCGCGCTTCACCGGGATGGGACGACGGTTCACGCCACGCTGGACGCCTGGGCGCAGGATCGGGGGCAGGACGCGACAGTGGACGACGAAAAGGCGGGCCGCTACGCCGACCCGACGCTGCTCTTCCCCGACAAGGGCCAGAAACTGCCGACCGACCCGCGCAAACTGGGCGAGATGAGGTACTATCGTCCGCGCCCCGGTTCGCCCGCGCTCCAGTCTGGAAGCCTCATCGAAAACAACGGCGGGCAGGATTTCTTCGGGCGTCGTCTCGCCCCCGGCAAGCGCCCGACGCTGGGCGCGAGCGAATAAGCCGCTCCCGCAAGAGCCAACGAAACCGAAACGCAGTGCAATGGAAGCGGCGCAGGCTAACCCGCGAAAATGAAAGCGAAACGAGAGGAACATGAAGATAAAGAAGCGGTTTTGGGTGGGGACGCTGGCGGTTCTGGCCGCCTTGCGCGGGGCGTCCGGCCTTGCCGCCGAGAAAATGGCGGAACCGGAGAAAACGACGAAGGCGGGAAAAGCGGTCGCGCATCGCGTTCTCGTGCAGGGAAACGGCAAGGTCGCGATTGTCGGGACGGGCGGACAGATCGAATGGGAAGCGCCCTGCCCCAACGTCGCCCACGACATCGCCTGGCTGCCCAACGGCGACATCTTGTTTCCGACCAACGACACGACCATCGTCGAGATGACGCCGGACAAAAAAATCGTCTGGCAGCACGTCGCCACGCCGAAAGCAGGCTATACGGGGCGCGTGGAAATTCACGCTTTCCAGCGGCTCGACAACGGCCTGACCATGATTGCCGAAACCGGAAACCTGCGAATCATCGAGGTGGACAAAGACGACAAAATCGTTCACGAGATGCCGCTTACCGTAGACACGCCGAACTCGCATCGAGACACGCGCCGCGCCCGCAAACTCCAAAACGGCCATTATCTCATCTGTCATGAGGGCGACAACACGATTCGGGAATACGCGCCGGACGGCAAAGTAGTCTGGTCGTACAAACTGGATTTGAACGGCAAGCCGCGCACGGACGGGCATACGGGGCATGGGGCCGAAGTCTTCAACGCCATCCGGCTTGCCAACGGCGACACGCTGATCGGCGGCGGCAATAACAACCGCGTTTTCGAGGTGACGCCCGACGGCAAGACGGTTTGGAGCGTGGAGCAGGACGAGCTGCCCGGCATTCACCTGTGCTGGGTCACGGGCTTGCAGGCGCTTCCCAACGGACATATCGTTTTTGGCAACACGCACGCCGGGCCGGACAATCCGCAATTGATTGAAGTAACCCGCGACAAAAAGGTCGTCTGGATATTGAAGGACTTTGCGGCCTTCGGCAACGACCTGTGCGCCACGCAAATTCTTGACGTCAAGGGCAGGCCGCTGCGGTAAACCGGAAATCTGCCAGACGAACGGGAATAAATCCCCGTTCTGAAATGCACAGACCACCTGCGTGGCCTGCAATGCCGCTCCGCCCATACGTTCTCAATTTGCGAAAATTCGAGCGTAGGCAATCCGCATTTAGCCCGCGCAGGCGGGCTAGCGTTCCAGAACGGGGATTTATTCCCGTTCGCCGCGCGTTCGCTGATTTTCACATACGCCTTCAACAAGATAAAGGAAGGATGACATGGGCGCTTCCGTTCCCGCCGCCCCGCCCGCCGCGCGCCGCACATTGCTGGATATGAACGCGTATCAGTGGACGGTGCTGCTGGCGGCATGGCTCGGCTGGGGCTTCGATATTTTCGACGGCCTGCTGTTCAACTATGTCGCGCCCAACTGCGTGCCGACCCTGCTCCACCTGCCGCTCGGCTCGCAAATCGCCAAAGCGGAAACGCTGCGCTGGGTGGGACTGATGACTTCGGTGTTGCTGCTGGGCTGGGCGGCGGGCGGCATTCTGTTCGGCAAGTGGGCGGATCGCATCGGGCGGACGCGCATTCTCCTGATTACGATGGCGGTCTATTCGCTCGGCACGGCCTGCTGCGCGTTTGCGCCCAACATCTGGGTTCTGATGCTGTGTCGGCTGGCGGCGAGCCTGGGCATCGGGGGCGAGTGGGCGGCGGGCGCGGCGATGGTAGCCGAAGTCGTGCCGGAAAAACGCCGGGTGGAAGCGGGCGCGCTGCTGTACACGTCGGCCCCGGTCGGGTTGTTTCTGGCGACATTCGTCACGTACCAGATCGCGGGCGTGTATTTCAAGGGCAGCCCGGAAACCTCGTGGCGCTATGTGTTTCTGCTGGGCCTGATTCCGGCCCTGGTCGCGTTTCTCATGCGGCTTTTCGTGCGCGAGCCGACCCGCTGGAAAACGGTCGCCGCCCACAGCAAGCCGCCCGCCCTCGCCGAACTTTTTACGCCCGCGTACCGCGCGCTCACCCTGAGCGGTTTTCTCATGGCCGTGACCGCGCTGATCATGTGGTTCAGCTGCAACACCTTTATTCCCATCGTCTCGACCGGCCTGGCCCAATCCACGGCCCGGCTGCGCGGCCTGGACAAAGCCGCCACAACCAGCCTTGTGGAAGGCTGGAAGGCCATCGCCACCAACAGCTTCAACCTGGGCGGTTTGATCGGAACGCTGCTTACGGTTCCCATCGCCAAGCGGCTGGGCCGCAAGCCGATGTTCGCCCTTTATTTCGCGCTTTCGGCGGCGGCGATCATGGCGGCGTTCGGGCTGAACCTGCCGCCGATGACGCGCCTGTACATGTATTTCCCGATTGGGCTGACGGTCTTCGGCGTGTTCGGCAGCTTTACCTACTACCTGCCGGAACTGTTCCCCACCCGGCTGCGCGGAACCGGGGCGGGCTTCTGCTACAACATCGGGCGGGTCATCGCCGCCATCGGGCCGTTCCTCGTCGGGCGCATCGCGGCGCAGGGCGCGGACGCGCTCGCCAGCGCCACGCGCACGCTGTTCTGGGTCGGCGTGGTTCCCCTGCTCGGCCTGCTCGCCCTGCCCTGGGTCATCGAAACCCGCGACCGCCCCCTTGTGGATTAA
>JBBRNU010000196.1:0-7434 GCA_038230115.1 Chthonomonadales bacterium
ATCACCCTGGCCCAAACCTTTCTGCGAAAGCAGGCCGCGCAATACCGGCGGGAGAGCCAGCCGGAACCGGACAAGGCCGCGCTCGACGACCTGTGCCACATTCTCATCAACACGAACGACTTTATCTATCTGGATTGAAGACAGCCACCTAACCCCCGACCCCTTCCCCACCGGGGAAGGGGAGCGAAACAACCATTGCGCGCTTCTCCTGAAGCGAAACAACCGCCGTATTTCTTTCCTGAAGGGAAGGCGGAACGGCCCTTGTTGAAAACGTGACTGGCAGACGGAGCCGAAAGAGTCAGATTATCATGGGAAACGAATCGGAGAGCATAATTCGCGGGACGAACCATTTTAGGTCGGCGTTGTCGCGGCGGGATTTTCTGGCGCGGGCCGGGGCGGGGTTCGGCAGCCTGGCGCTGACGTTTCTGCTGGCGGAGCAGGCGCAGGCCGATGCCAAACGGGCGGGCGGCAAGACGCGCGTCAACCCGCTTGCGCCCAAAGCCCCGATGTTTCCGGCGACCGCCAAGTCCGTGATTTTCCTGTTCATGTACGGCGGGCCGAGCCAGGTGGACACCTTCGACCCCAAGCCGGAACTCGACCTGCATCACGGCAAAACATTGGGCGAAACCTTAAAAGGCGTCGGCGAAATCAAGACGTTCGGCGGCGACAACCACGCCCCCCTCATGCGCTCGCCCTTCAAGTTCCAGAAATACGGCAAGTCGGGCATCGAAGTCTCGGAAATCTTCCCGAACGTTGCAGAATGCGTGGACGACCTGTGCGTGGTGCGCTCGCTGTATGGCGACAGCAACAACCACGCTCCGGCCCTGTTCGAGATGAATACCGGCGCGATTTTGCAGGGGCATCCCTCGCTCGGCTCGTGGGTCACGTATGGCCTGGGAACCGAAAATCAGGACTTGCCTGCCTATGTCGTGATGACCGATCATCGCGGCGGGCCGATTGGCGGCGCTCCGAACTGGTCGAGCGGCTTCATGCCCGCCACCTATCAGGGAACCGTGTTTCGCGCTACCGGCACGCCAATTCTCGACCTGTCGCCGGGCGCGAAAGTCAGCCCCGCCGGGCAGCGGAACAGCCTCGACCTGCTGGCGAAATTGAACGACGAACACGCCCGCGCCAATCCCGGCGACAGCGATCTGGAAGCGCGCATCGCGGCCTATGAATTGGCGTACCGAATGCAGGCCCGCGCGCCCGAAGTCGTTGACATCGCCCGCGAAAGCGACGAGACGAAACAACTCTACGGCCTGAACGACGACAAGACCGAGAAGTTCGGGCGCAAATGCCTGCTGGCCCGGCGGCTGGTCGAGCGCGGCGTTCGGTTCGTGCAGTTGTACAGCGGCGGCGGGCATGGCGACGACACGTGGGACGCGCATGGCGACATCGTGTACAATCACGGTCTGCACGCGGGCAGCGTGGACAAGCCCATCGCGGGGCTGCTGCGCGACCTGAAACGGCGCGGCCTGCTCGACAGCACGCTGGTGGTCTGGGGCGGCGAGTTCGGGCGAATGCCGATCTCGCAGGGCGGCAAGGGCCGCGATCACAACCCCGGCGTCCAGACCATCTGGATGGCGGGCGGGGGAATCAAGGGCGGGCAGGTCATCGGCTCCTCGGACGAGGTCGGCTTCAAGGCGGGCGACAACCCCTACCACATCCGCGACCTGCACGCCACGATTTTGCAGGCGATGGGCCTGAACGACCTGGCCCTGACCTACCTGTACAACGGGCGCAACCAGCGTCTGACCGAAAACGGCGGCCAGATCATCAAAGGCGCGCTCGCTCAGGGCTAGCGTTTCTTGGCTTTTGCCTCCGTTCTGGCGACAAGAGAACTTCGGCGCGGGGACGGGCAGCATGAACGAACTGAAATCTACCAACTCTTCAGGCGCGACGAAGATAGCGAACAAGGCCATCCTGCGGCAGATATTGGAAGCGCAGGATAAACGAACGGGGTTTGTTTTCAATCCGAACGCTACCCCGCAGAAGGCCCGCGAACTGATGCTCGCGCAGGGCGTTCGCCCGGAAGATAACGCCTTTTCCTGCGAAATTCGACGAACGCGCAAAGGGAAATAGGGACGCATGGTAACCTCGTTGCAGATTGCGGAGGGTCTGCGCGCCGTGAACCCGGAAACGCTGCCTGCCGCGAATGTCTCGGCGTTTCTCGCTTCCCTTTAGCCGCTTTCCGTTTTTCCTGCCCGAAAAAAGCAGGTACAATAAAGGCCGCAGGCAAATCGTCCGCCTGCGGCCTTTGCGCCGCCTTGCCGCAATCCTATGGTTAGAACTTCGCTTCCATCGCCGAAAGCGAAAAAAGGGAGACCTTTTTTGATACCTTCCCGCGCCATAAATGCGCCCCTCGATAATCAAGACGCCGGCGCCACGCTGCGCCGGGACTGGCAGCTGTTCACGCTCCTGACGTTTCTATTTTCGTTCGGCTTCGCGGTCTACATGGGCGTCTTCCAGAACTACCTGCGCGACGTGATGCGAAGTACGAACGCGATGCAGCTGGGGCGGCTAGAGTCGCTGCGTGAGGTTCCAGGCCTGCTCGCCGCGCTCATGGCGGGAACCCTGGTCGCCCTCGCCGAAGCGCGCGTGGCGGGGCTGGGACTGGTCATTACCGCCGTTGGGATCGCGGCGACGGGACTGGTCGCCAACCCGTCGGGCTACTGGCTGCTCGTCGCAATTACCGTGTTCTGGTCCATCGGCTTTCACATTTACGCCTCGGTCGCGCCCGCGATTACGCTCACGCTGGCGAAGGGCAAGGAGGGCGGGCGACACCTGGGCCGGATGTCGGCGGTCGGCTCGATAGCGACGCTGGGCGCGCTCGGTCTGGCCTGGGGCGTCGCGAGACTGACAAAAACCGGCGGGTTTCCCTATGCGGGCTGCTTCTATCTCGCCGGGGCGTGTATTCTGGCGTCGGGCCTGCTTTGCTCCCGGCTTTCCACGCACACGACCGGAGCGCCGCGCGCTCGACTGATTTTGCGCCGCGAATACGGGCTGTTTTATCTGCTGACGTTTCTGGAGGGCTGCCGCCGTCAGATTTTCAGCATCTTCGCCTCGTTCGCGCTCATTCTCATCTACCACGTGCCGGTGCAGAATATGCTTGCGCTCCAGTTCGTCAACCAGATTTTGATTTCGCTGACGGCTCCCGCGATCGGCAAACTGATTGATCGGCGCGGCGAACGCTGGCCGCTCACGTTTTACAGCGTCGGTCTGATCGTGGTTTTCCTGGGCTACGCCACGACGCGAACGGTCGGCGCGCTCTACGCCCTGTTTCTCATTGACAACGTGCTGTTCAGCTTTAACCTCGGCTTCACGACCTATCTGCACCGTATCGTGCGCCCGAACGAGTTGACGCCCTGTCTGGCGATGGGAACCACAATGAACCATATCGCCGCCGTTACGGTTCCGGTCGGGGGCGCGTGGCTCTGGGAGCATTACCAGAACTATCAATTGCCGTTCTGGGTCGGGGTCGCGATTGCGATGGTCTCGCTGACCGCCACGCTCTGGCTGCCGCGCGGCAGCGCGCAGGCCGCAAAAGCGCGCGTCCTCCTGCCCGAAACGCCGCCGCAGGAAGAAACCGCCCCGTTGACCTCCTGAACGGACGGTAGGGATTGCGCGGCAGTCCAGGCGATAGCGAAACTCCGACAGAATGAAAACGCCACGCTTGTGAAGGGAAAATCCTATGCAGGAAATCGCAAAAACGACTGTCGTCTATACCCTTACATTGGAAGATTTGACTGCTTTCAATCTGTTCAGTTTCCGCAACTCGTCCACAATCCGCGCAATGCAGCGGCGTTCCCTCATCAGCGCGTCGCTTACCACTTTCTTCTTTGCGCTAGGTGTGTCTTTGCTCATGAGGCTGCCCTTTTGGGCTTCGCTATGGTACCCCATAGCCTGCATGGTAGGCACAGCAGCCTACTTCCGGCGCTATCACAAGCACGGATACATCAAACGTTTAGGGAAACTGGTTGAGAGGACATATTCAGAAAATAAGCAGCCTGGCCTCTTGGGAGACCACACGCTCGAAGTGGATGCGGAGGGAATCACCCACGTGAACCCCTACAGTCGCGCGCAGTATGCTTGGGGAGCTTTGGAACGGATCGAGACCGAGCCTGGATATACCTACCTGTATTTGGGGGCGCAGACCTTTATTATTCGTCATGAGGCAATCGTCAGCGGCGATTTCAAGGCGTTTTTGGAGAAGATCAGTCAACACCATCAGCCTGGCCGGACGATAGCGCGTTAGATTTCACGCCGTTCAACAACAAAGAAACGACATCAAATAAGTCACGTTTCAACACGCAATCATTGTGCATTTCATCAAACGAAGAAGGATGCTCATCGTTAGGAACTTTACTGGCGCTGCCCCAAACCTGTCATTTCTAGGCGCTTTTGCGCCCTGTTTGTAGAAACAGGGCGCAACGCAATTGCCCCCTTCCCCGCCGGGAAGGGGGCAATTGTTTCTTTAAACGGGAAATTTAGCGGAGGGGAACCGACCTAATACTTGGGAACCGTCGGGTCTATTTCGTCGCTCCAGGCGAGGATGCCGCCGGTCAGGTTCTTCAGGCGCGAAAAGCCTTTGGCCTTGAGTTGGTTCAGGGCGTCGGCGCTGCGCTTGCCCGAACGACAGTGCAGGATGATCTCCGCATTGGGATCGAGTTCGCCCGACCGCGCCGCAATTTGGCCGAGCGGGATCAAACGCGTCCCAGGAATTTTGGCGATGTCCACCTCATACGGTTCGCGCACGTCAATCACGGTCAGGCGGTCGCCCTTGTCCATGCGCGCCTTGAGTTCCCGCACGGAAATCTCTTCGCTCTCCTGCACGGTCTGTGCCTCGCTTTCTTCGCCCCGGATGCCGCAGAACTGCTCGTAATCAATCAACGCGTGGATGGTCGGATTCGTCCCGCAAATCGGGCAGTCCGGGTCTTTTTGCAGACGCAATTCGCGGAACTGCATCTTGAGGGCGTTGAACAGCAGCAGCCGACCGATGAGCGGGTTGCCGATGCCCAAAATCAATTTGATGGCTTCGTTCGCCTGAAGGCAGCCCACGATGCCGGGCAGGACGCCCAAGACGCCGCCCTCGGCGCACGAGGGAACCATGCCGGGGGGTGGCGGTTCGGGATACAGACAGCGGTAGCACGGCCCCTGCTCGGCCCAGAAGACGGACGCCTGCCCCTCGAACCGAAAAATCGAGCCGTACACGTTCGGCTTGCCCAGCAAGACGCTCACGTCATTGGTCAAGTAGCGGGTCGGGAAATTGTCCGTGCCGTCCACGATAATGTCGAAATCGCGGGCGATGTCGAGCGCGTTCGCCGACGTGAACGGCTCCTCGATGCCGATGACTTCGACATTCGGATTGATGTCGGCGATCCGATCCCGCGCCGAAACCATTTTGGGCCGCCCCACGTCGCTCGTGCCGTGAATGATCTGGCGCTGCAAGTTGGTGTAATCCACGACGTCGAAATCCACGATGCCCAGCGTCCCGACGCCTGCCGCCGCGAGGTACAGGGCGAGCGGCGACCCCAGCCCGCCCGCGCCGATGCACAGGACTTTCGCCGCCTTCAATTTTTTCTGCCCATCCATGTTCACTTCAGGCAGGATCAAATGACGGCTGTAGCGCAGAATCTCGTCGTTGTCGAGCGTGGCGGCCTGGGCGCGTTCGGGCGAAATCACGCTGCGCGGGTTCAAGGCAGGCCGGGCCGGAGCGCCGACGCCGCCCGCGATGCTCGGCACGATACTCAGTTCGTCGTTATCCCCCAGGGGAGTTTCCAGCCCTTGCAGCGTCCGCACGTCTTCGGCCCCTTTGTACAGGTTGACAAAGTGGCGCAAGCCGCCGTCCGCGCCGAATAACTGCTTTTTCAACTCAGGAAATTCCGCGCCCAACCGCTCCAGAACAGCGGCGACCGTCGCGCCAGGAATTATCAGTTCATCCTGCCCATTCGTCGCCGACAGCAGCGCGGTCGGTATCAATACTTTCGCCATTTTATGTTTTCCTTGAGGTTTTTTTCCTGATTAGAAACCCACAGCCAGACGAACGGGAATGAATCCCCGTTCTGAAATGCGAAGCCGGACGAACGGGATTGAAACCCCGTTCTGAAATGCCTAGCCCGCCTGCGCGGTCTGAAGACGGATTGTCTAAGCTGACTTCTTCGCACCCTGAAATTTCTTGGCGGAGCGGCACTGGCATTGCAGGCCACGAAGGTGGTCTGTGCATTTCAGAACGGGGTTTCAATCCCGTTCTGCCCGGTCTGTGCATTTCAAAAAGTCTTCACAACGTCTATCTCTTCCGGCGCAAACGCCCGCCCGGCCTCGTCCTGCCGCCACGCTGTCAATTCCGCTGCCACGCCGTCGCGCACCGAAACAATAAGATAAGCGTACCACGGAAACGAGGCGCGAAAATCGTAGACGCTCGGTTGGGCCGGGTGGTTCGGGTGCGAGTGATAGAAGCCCAGGACTTTGCGCTTCGTACGCCGCTCTTCCTGAAGCAGCGCGAACATAACGTCGGGCGCGATCAAGTACCGGCGCTCCTGCCCGACTTCGGGCGCGTCGGGCCGGGCGAGCGGGCTGTTATCGGCCATCGCCTCGAATTCCCGGTCGGGCGCGAACGTGTTGGCAATCGGGCGCAGCTCGCGGGCGATTTTCAGGTCGTCTTCCACGTCGCCCAGAATCACGCCGCAGCATTCGTTGGGAAAATCGCGCGCCCCGTGTTCGCGAATCGCGGCGATCTGCGCTTCAGATAACCGGATCGCCATTCGGTTCCTCCTGCCAGAAACGCTCCGACAGATACCGCGCGCCGCTGTCGCAGAAGATGCAGACGACGACGCCCGTTTCCAGCTCTTCGGCCACGCGCAGCGCGCAAACCAGATTGGCCGCCCCGGAAATGCCGACGAGAACGCCCTCCTCGCGCGCCAGCCGCTTCACCATCGCGTGGGCAGCTTCCGTCTCGACCTCGCGATTTTCGTCGGCCAGGTTCGGGTCATAGATGCCAGGAACAATCGCGCTCGCCATGTGCTTCATCCCTTCCAGGCCATGAAAGGGCGCGTCGGGCTGAAACGAAATCAGGCGAATGGTCGGGTTCAACTCGCGCAAACGCCGCCCCGTTCCCATGAACGTGCCGCTGGTTCCCAGCCCGGCCACGAAATGCGTGATGCGCCCCTGCGTCTGCGCCCAGATTTCCGGCCCGGTCGTGTGATAGTGCGCCTGCCAGTTGGCCGTGTTGTTGTACTGGTCGGCGTAGAAATACTTGTCCGGTTCGGCCGCCGCCAGTTCGCGCGCCTTTAAAATCGCCCCGTCCGAAGATAGGCGCGGGTCGGTCAAAATCAAATGCGCCCCATACGCCCGCAGCAGCTGCTTGCGCTCGGCGTTGGCATTGGCGGGCAGGCACAAATGGACTTCATACCCGCGCGCCGCGCCCAGCATGGCGTA
>JBBRNU010000197.1:0-7420 GCA_038230115.1 Chthonomonadales bacterium
CGTTCCCGACCAGCGACTACAGTAACCGAAAAATCCGCTGAATCCCACACCGGCGCGGCAGTCGTTTCGACGCGACGATGCGCCCGACGCTTCGATGACAGGGGTGCAATTTCCGTGCCAAATTTGCGAGAACGCCAACTTTTTTTCAGTTATTTTTACGGGCGTCGCTGGACAGCAGATTTTCCTTTCACGCCGCTTTCGAGCGTCAATTTTTTGGCGGTTTCAGAGGCTGTACCGTCATCGGCAAGAGGTCAGGGGTCAGCGCCGTCGCATTGCGCTCCGAGAGGACGACCGCGCGCTCGATGACGTTTTCCAGTTCGCGCACGTTGCCCGGCCAGCGATAGGCCAATAACAAAGCGAGCGTTTCCGGGTCTATCTGGTTGATTTTGCGCCCGTTCTGCTTGTTGAACTTCGTCAGGAAATGCTCGACGAGGGAAGGAATGTCTTCGGCGCGCTCGCGCAGCGCGGGCAGAAGAATGGTGACGATGTTGAGCCGGTAGTACAAATCGTTGCGGAACGATTCGTCGGCGACGGCTTTTTCCAGGTCTTTGTTGGTGGCGGCGATCAGGCGCACGTCCACTTTCACGGTTTTTGTGCCGCCAATGCGCTCGAACTCCCACTCCTGCAGCACGCGCAGCAACTTGATCTGGACGGTGGCGGGAATGTCGCCGATTTCATCCAGAAAGAGCGTTCCCTGACTCGCCAGCTCGAAGCGTCCCGGCTTGGCGGTCGCCGCGCCCGTGAAGGCGTTTTTTTCATGCCCGAACAGCTCGCTTTCAAGCAAGGTTTCGGGCAGGGCGGCGCACGATACGGCCACGAACGGCTTGTTGGCGCGCTGGCTGTTGTAATGCAGGGCGCGGGCAATCAGCTCCTTGCCGGTTCCGCTTTCGCCCCGGATCAGCACCGTCGCGCGGCTTTCGGCGACCCGCTCGACGATTTTGTAAACGTCCTGCATTTTGCCGCTCACGCAGTCCAGATTGCCCAGTTTGAAATTGGTCTTGATCTGCTGCTTGAGTTCCTGGTTTTCCGCCAGGAGCTGCCGATGCTCCAGCGCCTTCTTGATAACCATCTTCACTTCGTCGTTGTCGAAGGGCTTGGAAAGATAGGTGTACGCCCCCAGCCGCATCGCTTCCACCGCCGATTTGATCGTGCCATAGCCGGTCACGATGATCGCCGAGCAGTGCGGATGCAGCTGCTTGATCTTTTGCAGGACTTCGACCCCGGTCATGTCCGGCATGATGAGGTCGGAGACCAGCACGTCAATGGCGTTGCTCGAAGCCAGGTCAATGGCCCGCTTGCCGTTCTCCGCCGTCAGCACCGTGTAGCCCTCTTTCGAGAACATGGCCTCAAAAACGCGCCGAATGTGCGGCTCGTCGTCGGCCACCAGAATCGTCGTCGCACTCGTTATTGGGTCGCTCATAAGCCGAAAACTTCCTTCAGACGAACGGGAATGAAACCCCCGTTCTGAAATGCACAGACCACCTGCGTGGCCTGAAATGCAAATGCCGCTCTGCCAAAACGTTTTTAGATTGCGAAGGTAAGGCGCAGAACCCGGCGAATGCAGACGAGGCAGAACAGCCTTCAGCCAGAGCCTTATTTTAGCCCGCGCAGGCGGGCTAGCGTTTCAGAACGGGGATTCATTCCCGTTCTCTTCCCGTCCCCGATACAGCAAGCGCGGTTTTTCAGTTGTCCGGGTAGGAACCAGCGGCGCGGGCGCTGATCAGGGGCGTCGCGACCATGGCGGCTTCGGGCAGGTCGGGCGGCGGGTTGAGCGGCAGCAGAATGCTGAAACAGGTTCCCGTCCCGATCTCGCTTTCGACCTCGACGCGCCCGCCGTGATTGGTCAATATTTTTTGCACAATCGGCAGACCCAGCCCGGTTCCCTTGGTTTTGGTGGTGACGAACGGGCGAAAAATGCGCTCCAACTCCTCGCGCGGGATGCCCACGCCGTTGTCGCGGAAGCGCATCGCAATCTGGCGCGTTTGCGGGCGATAATCCGTGCTGATGAGCAGGTCGCCGCCTTCGGGCATCGCCTGCGCCGCGTTCATGACCAGATTGCGAACCACCTGCTTGAGCTGGATCGGGTCGGCCTGCGCTTCGGGCATGTCCGGGGCCAGGTTCCAGCGCACGCGAATTTGCTGCTCCACCAGGTATGAGGACAGCGATTGCAGCGCGCTCGTCAGAAACGCCTCGATGTCGAGCGGGCGCGGGTCAATCGGGGTCGGGCGGGCGAAGTCCAGCATCTCGCTCGTCAGGTGACTCAAGCCGTCCACCTCGGCGATAATGATGTCGGGCCATTCGGTCGAGCCGCCCTGCGCGCCCACGTCGGCGCGAATGATCTGCGCCGCGCCCTTGATCGGCGACAGGGCGTTGCGAACCTCGTGCGCCATTTTCGCCGCCAGCTGCCCGATGTCGGCCAGCCGCCGCATTTTTTCCACTTCGGCTTCCAGCCGCACCTCCTGCGTGATGTCCTCGAAAGCCAGCACCACGCCGTCGCGCTCCCGGTTATGGTCTTCCAGCCGCGACAGCATCAAGTTCAAGGTCATCGGCTCGCGGTCGTTGGGGTGCAGGGCGAGTTTGGGCAGGTGAACGCGCTCGCCCGTTTCCTGCACCCGGCGGATCATGTCCAGCAGATACGCGCGCTCCGCTTCGGGCAGGTTCAGGCCCGCCACTACGTCGCGCAGCGAGACGTTTTCCAGCGCGCCGGCGGGCAGGTCGAGCGTCTCTTCCGCCGCGCGGTTATGGCGCGCGATCTGCCCCCTGGCGTCCGTCGAGACGATGCCCGCCGCGATGGATTGCAGTACGTTGTCCAAATAATCGTTCAAACCGTTGATTTTTTGCAGGTTCTCCGACATTTTTTCGTACAGCCGGGCGTTGTCGAACGCGATGCCCGCCTGGTTGACAAACGCCGACAGCAGGCTGTTCTGCTCTTTGGAAATGCCCTCGCGCCGCCCCTTGTTGTCCGCCACGACGACGCCGATGCACCGATTTTGCCGGGTCATGATCGGCACGGCCACGAACGTATCGGTTCCCAGCGAGCGCGCGAAGCCCTTCAATTGCAAATACCAACGTTCGCGCTCCTGGTCGGGCGCAACCGGCTCGCGGGCGTCGAACGTCATCAGCCCCCGGTTTCGGACGACGACGCCAATCGCGCCCTCGCCGTCACGCACCGGGTTGCGCCCGATGGCGTCGGAGTAACCGCGCCACTCGCGCGGCACATACGCCGCCCGTTGCGAGTCGCGCACGTACAGGCAGCACCGCTCGAAGCCGACGACGTTGCAGATATCGGTCGCGACGTATTTGAGCAGGTCGTCGAGTTCCAGCGTGGAAATCAGGGCGTGCGACAGGCTGGAAATCTTCAGCAGCTCGTTGGCGCGCTGGCGCAAGTCGTCGTAGAGATGCTTGTTGGTGACGGCGAGGGCGGCCTGCGTAGCGAAAACCGAGAACAATTTCAGGTCGTCGTCGGTGAAAGCCTGCGCGGGACGGCGGCGGCGAATGCTGAGGATGCCCAGCGCCTGCCCGTCCGCGCTTTTCATCGGAACCAGCATGGAGGAACTGATGTCCGGGCGCAGGGTCACGCCGTCTAGCCGGGGGTCGGCGGCGTCGCCCACAATTAGCATCGGCTGCTCGGTTTGGGCGACGCGCCCCGCAATTCCCTCGCCGATCCGCATTTCCTGCGCGCTTGCGTCGTCGGGCAGGCCATGACTGGCCGCCACGCGCAGCATCTTGGTTTCGGGATGCAGCAGCATGAGCGAGCAGGCCTGCGCGTCCATGAGCAGCGCCGCCCGGTCGGTTATCAATTGCAGCAGCCGCGACAATTCGATCTGGTCAATCGCCTGCCCGATCTCGTAGATGGTGGCGACCTCGCTGATGCGCTGCCGCGCCTTTTCCTCGGCGTCCTCGGCGCGCTTCATCAGCGTGTCTTTGCCCAGCCGCATGGCGATCTGCCCCGTCGCCGCTTCCAGCAGTTCCCGCGCGCCCTCGGCCCCGCCCTCCAGCACATAGGTGATCTGGCCCGGCGGCGCGATTTCGTCGCCCAGCGGGAAGATGTAAACCTCGAAGTCGTTTCGCACGCCCGGCGCGCTGAGATTGAGAATGGCGGCCAGGGCGGACGGCTCGCCATAGGGCTGGAAGCGCGTTACCGACCCGGACACGATCTCCAGCGCCATCGCCCGCGTCTGGCAATGCTCGCGCAGCGCCTCATACAGCGATTGCAGCGCCTCGCCGCTCGTGCGCGGGCGCGACACGGCCTGCACGATCTCGCGCAGCGCATGATAGGCGTCGCGGGCCGCATGAGGGGCGGAAACGGGCGCATCCAACGCCGGGGCGGGCGCAGCGGACGCGGAAGCGGCCCCGTTCGCGGCAAGCGCAATTTGTAAATTGGGGTGGGAGGCCTGAGTCATTGGATTAACAGCATGGCGGCGTGATGGCGAAGGAAGTATTCTTTCGCGTCGTATAGCGAGCGATTTAGACCATTATAGCATATCGTGTTATCAGCCAACAACGCGCGAGACTGGAGTCGGCAGGCGTTCTTCAGCGGGTCGCTGACGTTGGCCGTCGGGTCGCTGACGTTGGCGGCAGGCTCTTCGCGCTTGCAGGGTTTTCGGTTCCACGCCAAAAAGTGTATCCGTACGCTAGACACTTCCCCGCAACAATGCAGATTGCGGGTTCTGCGTATTTGGGGTACACTTTTCTGCGAATGGCGTTGCGGAACCCGATTGCGCGCCTGACCGTTTGTGGCGCCAGGCGAACCGTCGCATTAGGACTCGAAAAGGGAAGGGCCGAACGGCGCGGGCCACGCGCAGCCTATTTCTCACGATTCGCGCTGCCGGGCTGACGATGGCGCATTTTTTCCCTGCTCCAGCCACGAAACGCGTACGAAAAGGGTAGGTATCCTTCGGCGCAGTCTGCCGTCTCCTTGAAGCGCTTGACGCTCTCGTCAAGCGGCAAAATGTCAAAAGGAAAAACAAACTGTGTCCGCGATTGCCGCCGCCCCCGCCGTCAACGCCGGAAGCGCCCTCCGCTTTGCGGTCGTCGCGTGTCCATATGGATTTTCTGGACGGCCTGCGGGGATTAACGGCGCTATGCGTTGTGCTGCGCCATGCGGTTTGCGAGGTAGTCTGGCGCTACGACAGCCGCTACGACAGTCTGGAAGCGAAGCGCCGCCATACCTTTCGTCCCTGACCAACTGGCTGCTATATAGTCACACTTCGGTCGCCATCTCTATCGTGTTGTCCGGCTATTGCCTGATGCTGCCGATAGCGAAATCCGCGACGGGCGAATTGCGCGGCGGCTTTGGCGCGTTTATAAAGCGACGGGCGCGGCGCATCCTGCCGCTTTATTACATCGCGCTGGGCTTCTGCCTGTTGCTGATCGCTGTGATGAGTCAAATACCGCATCAAACCAACCCCCGATGGTCAGTGTCTTTGAGTGATTTTCATCCCGGCGTACTGCTTTCACACGCGTTGCTGCTGCACAATCTGAGGGACGACTGGCTGTTTCGCATTGATCCGCCGATGTGGAGCATAGCGACCGAGTGGCAAATTTACTTTTTGTTTCCGCTTCTGCTGCTTCCCGTCTGGCGGCGGCTCGGCATCTGGGCGGCGGTCGCGGTCGGTTTTCTGGTGGGATATGCGCCATTAGTTCTGTTTCCTGGCGTCGTGGATCAGGCGAGTTTCTGGTATCTCGGACTGTTCGCGCTGGGCATGGCTGGAGCCGTGATCGGATTTTCCGACAAGCCTGCTGCGCGCCAATGGCGCGACAAAACGCCCTGGGGAACGCTGTGCCTGGTTTTTACCACGATTTCTTTCTGGAAATTGCAACGGAACTGGAAGGACAACTGGAGCAGCGATCCGCTGATCGGTCTGGCCGCCGTCTGCCTGATCGCTGCCTGCGCCCGCATGACAACTGATCCAACGCGCTTTCGTCCCAATCGTATCCTGCGCCTGCTCACCTCTTCTTCCGCCCTCGCTTTGAGCGGTTTTTCCTACAGTATCTATCTCGTTCATTACCCCGTGCTGTCGCTGTGCCATAGCCTGCTGATGTACTGGCGCTTGAGGCCGACGGCGCAGATGGCGCTGCTGTTAGCAATTGCCGTTCCCTTATCCCTTCTTGCCTCATATCTATTTCACCTTATTTTTGAGCGGCGCTTTCTGCCCGGTCGCTCGACTGCGCCACGCGCTGCAGCGCAGACGGTCGCGCAATCGCCAGCGCCTTGACTGCAAGCCGTCTCACCGGGGCGAAGATTTCTTCCTGCGTCAAGAACGCCCTGCAATCGGGGCAATCGCTCCGCAAGTTATTTTTCGAGGGGCAAGGATTCGCGCAGCGGGTTCAGAGGCGCGCGCCGGAGCGAATTTCAACGCTGCCGCCCGACGTTTTTTGCGCTTTCCGTCCGGCGCGTTCGCGCGCCTTGACAGAAACCGGGCCGGAATTCTATAATGCCCTATCCTCAATCACACGCTCCCCGACAGGAAGCCCGTCTGCCACTCGATGGAAGGCAAGCCTGTCCGCGCTTCGCGACGCGACCGGGAGGAAAAGGTTCGCAATGGCTGGCGTATCTCTCAAGAGTCTGACGAAAACATTCGGCAAAGTGACCGCAGTCAACAGCATTGACCTGGCGATACAAGACAAGGAATTTATGGTACTGGTCGGGCCGTCCGGCTGCGGCAAAACGACCGCCCTGCGGATGATCGCGGGGCTGGAAGAGGCGAGCAGCGGCGAAATCTTTATCGGCGAGCGCGTCGTCAATGACGTGTCGCCCAAAGACCGCGACATCGCAATGGTCTTCCAGAATTACGCGCTGTATCCGCACATGAGCGTCTACGACAACATGAGCTTCGGCCTGCGCCTGAAACGCACGCCGACTGGGGGCGTCTGGCCGTTCAACGCGCGGCGCACGTTCACCAAAGACGAGATTGACCGGCGCGTCAATGAGGCCGCCGATATGCTCGGCCTGAAAATGCTGCTGCAGCGCAAGCCCAAAGAACTGTCGGGCGGGCAGCGGCAGCGCGTGGCCCTCGGACGGGCGATTGTGCGCGAGCCGAAAGTCTTTCTGATGGACGAGCCGCTTTCCAATCTCGACGCCAAGCTGCGCGTCCAGACCCGCGCCGAACTCATCAAACTGCACCGGCGTTTGGGCATCACGACCGTGTATGTCACGCACGATCAGGTGGAAGCGATGACGATGGGCGACCGAATCGCCGTCATGAGCAACGGCGTCATCCAGCAGTGCGACAAGCCGCTCACCCTCTACAATCACCCCAACAATCTGTTTGTCGCGGGATTTATCGGTTCGCCTGCGATGAACTTTCTGCCGGTGACTCTGGTGCGAACTGGGGACGCTTTGCTCGTCGATGCGGGCGGCTTCAAAGTCGAATTGCCGCCCGCACACGCGGAGAAGGGTGCTCGAGCAGCCGATCGA
>JBBRNU010000198.1:0-7394 GCA_038230115.1 Chthonomonadales bacterium
CCACTCAAATCGCCGCCACTACCTATCTCCCAAGAACCGTTGCCACTTGCGCCCATAGAGACAGAAAAACGGGCTGACAGGGGTCGTTTAGCTCATCGGGAATCACCCATGATACTTATTCGCTTTCCCAACACCTTTGCAAAGCGTCACGCGTTGGCATTTTTGGCAGGCCGTTTTGCCTTCAAGAACTGTGAATATACTGAAATAACTGTGCCTGAGAGCGCACTAACGTATTTGATGGCTGAGGGTATTCGTTTTTCTGTTATAGGGCAGACTGTTCGTCCAGCATTTCGGAAACGGCTTTTTTGACGGGGTGGCGTGACGGAACTTGCGTGCTGTCGTGGGAAGCGGTCTGTCTGCACGGGCGAGCGGTTCCAGTGTATAATAGAGGAAGCGCGAACGGTTCGCGCTTCCTTCTGTGCCTTGTATTCGTTGCGCCAGGATCGCCTCGCAGAGACGCAGGGTAAGATGGGAGGAGTCTTCATGCGGGTAACAACGTTTCAGGGCGTGGTTGAGAATGGGCAGGTGCGACTGGCGAGCAATGTTCGTTTGCCGGAAAGCGCCACCGTTTACGTAATTGTGCCAGAAGCCGGAGCCGAACCAGGCCGACCCAAATTCGATTTAGCCGATCTGGTTTCGCGGATGCCTGCCGATTACCAGGCCGTCGAAGAAGGTTTTGGCCCGCCCGTCGGCAAGGAAGTGTGGTAATGGCGGCTTACATTCCCGCCAAAGGGGATTTCATCACCCTGACCTTTGATCCGCAGTCCGGTCATGAGCAGCGGGGTCGCCGTCCTGCCCTGGTTCTCAGCAACCTGGCGTTCAATCAGGCGACTGGACTGGCGATTGTTTGCCCCCTGACGAATACGGATCGCGGCATTCCTTTCCATTTGCCTGTGCCTTCTTCTTCCTCTCTGACGGGTTTCGTGATGGTAGAGCAGGTAAAATCGGTGGATTACCACACGCGACAGGCGCGATTTGTGGAGACCGCCCCCCTGCCGTTACTTGAAGACGCTCTTGCCATTGTGGGAGTCTGTCTGCAATAGCGCCTGAACTATAACCCCAACCATGACTATTTTGGGCCAAACTTTAAGGCTGCTGTCGTACCGGCTCCGAGCGCGCTAGTAACCGCGCTCATGGGGGGCTATTCCTGGCGCGACACTGCTTCGGAGACGCCGCCGGAAGTAGCCTGCACTGGCGAGCGGTTCCGGTGTATAATGAAGCGGGGCGCGACGATTTGCGCTCCGCTTTTGCATGGCAAGGAGACATACTTTATGGCGGTCAGACAGCCCCGCTATCCAAAGGAAGAGTTTGCGCGACGTGGCGACGAAATCTATAACCGGGACATTCGCCCTCTCGTAGAAACCGAAGCGAACAAAGGCAAATTTGTCGCCATTGACATCGAAACGGGCCAATGGGAAATGGATGCAGACGAAATCGTCGCTGGAGACCGTCTGTTCGCGCGCGTCCCGGACGCGCAAACGTGGATGCTGCGCGTGGGTTATGGCTACCTGCGCCGCTTCGGAGCTGGCCGCAGCCGGAGAACGGCATGATAACCGGCGTCGTCAACGCCGACCGCGAACCTATCCTTCAAGTCCTTGTGCGTGACGCCAACGGTCAGGAGCAGCGCTACGAGGCCGTTACAGACACCGGCTATACCGGATGGTTGACGCTGCCGCCGAGTATAATTGCGGCTCTGGGGTTATCCTGGCGGGAACGGGGCGGCGCGACATTGGCGGATGGAAGCCGGGTTCTTTTTGATGTTTACAATGCGACCGTCTTGTGGGATGGGCAGCCGGTCATAATTCCTGTTGATGCGGTAGATGCTGATCCGCTCGTGGGAATGTCGCTGATGTACGGCTATAAACTGGTCATGCCGATTTTGGACGGAGCCACGTTCACGCTTGAGCGGATCGCGAATCAATAATCCATAGATTTCGGAAGCGGCCCATCCAAGCCCCGTATCGGACAGGCCACGCAAAGTTTTTTCGTTTCCAGCCTTTGGCATGGCCTGCCGCGAACCTCACTCATCGGCGGTTTTGTAAGTCGCTTCGGGTAGAAAAACGAAAAGCCGTTCCTGCGCCCGGCGCGTCGGGAACGGCTTTTTTGATAGGGGGATGACGGCGCAACGTTGCTTATGCGCCATTGTTGGGAACGGTCTGTCTGCACTGGCGAGCGGTTCCGGTGTATAATGAAGCGGGTCGTTTTCTCGCTGGGGCGGCTCTTTGCGCGCTAACCGGCGGTCAGGGTGTAATCAGATTCTCCACAGGAAGGGAGCAGCCGACGCATGGCGACCGAAACGCTGGAGGAGCGAGTCGAAAAATTGGAAAGCAAACTTCAGGAAGTCCAAGAGCAGTTGGCGCAACCGCCTTCCGCGAAGAAGCGCGGTTGGCGGTGGTTTGTCGGGATTTACGCGGACTCGCCGGACTTCGAGGAGGTTGTACGTATCGGTCAGGAGTGGCGCAACGCCGACCGTCCCAAAGAGGATGAAGAAAGCGAATAATGTACCTTCTCGACACCGATCACATGAGTATTTTGGAACGTGGCGGCACACCTGCACTCCCACTAACCTTGAAGTTGAGCGCCTTACCAGAATGGCAAATTGCGACTACAATTATCAGCTATGAGGAGCAGTGCAAGGGCTGGTTAGCGAAAACAGCCAGAGAAAAAGAAGAGGCATTGATTCGCGCTTATGTCCAATTAGGGCAGCACTTGGAAATTTATGCCAGCATGATTATGTTACCTTACAATGCCCGCGCTCATGCAATCTTTCGAACGCTCCAAAGCCAACGCGTTCGTATCGGCTCGCAAGACCTCAAAATCGCCGCGATTGCCCTTGCTAACGACGCAACGGTTCTCACGAGAAACACGCAGGACTTTGCCCGCGTCCCCAACCTGAAATTCGAGGACTGGTCGGTCTGAAAAGTTCCCCTCGTCACGCAAAGGTTTGCGCTGTTGCGTGGTTTTGTCTGCGTGGCGCAACCTGTTATTGCAACGAACAGACCGCCTGCCATGTATTTGCATAGGAAAGTTTCGTTCGCGGCCTGTCGCTAACTTCAATCATCAGGCGGTTTTGCGAGTCGCTTCGTGTAGAAAAACGAAAAGCCGTTCCTGCGCCCGGCGCGTCGGGAACGGCTTTTTTGACGGGGTGGCGACGTAATCCGGCTTTCGCGCCGTCGTTTGAAACCGCCTCCACGAGTCGGGAATTAGCGTTTCGCTATCCCGCGCGGACTACTTGTCTTCCATCGTGCGGACGAACAGTTCTTCCAGGGTTTCGCGCTTGGGGATCAGGGCGATGAGTTTTGCGCCGCTTTCCACAATCGCGCGGGCCAGTTCGGGGATGTCGTCCTCGCTGCGAACCCAGGCCGTAAATTTCGTGATCGGCACGCGGTCGAGCTTCAGCTTGGCGACGACTTTCCGCACCGCGACAATCGTGGCGTCGTTGATGTCACGCGCTTCCACCTCGACGGTCGAAGAGAACGCCAGCAGCTCGTCCATCGTTCCCTGGACGGCGACCTGCCCGCGCTTGATGATCGCCACCCGGTCGCAGGTCATCTCGATTTCCGAGAGCAGATGCGAGTTCAGCAGCACGGTTTTGCCCTGCCGCTTCAATTCCATTACGATGTCGCGCACGTCGCGCCGTCCGAGCGGATCGAGGGCCGACGTCGGCTCGTCCAGAATAACCAGGTCAGGGTTGTGCAGGATGGCCTGCGCCAGCCCGATACGCTGCTGCATTCCTTTGGAGAATTCGCGGACTTTGCTGCGCGCCCGATCCCCCAGTCCGACCTGCGCCAACACTTCCGGCACACGCTGCATTCGCTGCGCCCGACTCATGCCCGCCAGCTTGCCATGCAGGTGCAGAAACTCGGTCGCGGTCAGAAAATCGTGGAATTGGAATTTCTCTGGCAAAAACCCGATGCGCCGCCGGGTTTCGATGTCGCCAATCGGCTTGCCCAACAGCGACGCGCGGCCCGACGTAGGCCGAATGTTGCCCAACAGCATCATTATCGTCGTGGTCTTGCCCGCCCCGTTCGGCCCCAGAAACCCGAAAACCTCGCCTTCGGGAACCGTCAAATTCAGTCCCTGCACGGCGGTAAAGCCCCGATAGTCTTTCCCCAGCCCGGTCGTTTCAATCGCGTTCGCCATAAATTTCTCTTTACTCGGACGCGGGGTGTAATCCCAGTTGGCGTAGCGCCTCGCGCTGTCGGACAACGCCGCTATGGTTCGTTTGCAACCGCGCAATGGTCGCGCGTCCGGTCGGGGTCAGGCCGACCATGTACCGAAAATCGTCGCTCCACGCAAAATGCTCCTCCCACCGGTCGCGGCGCGGGTGGAACAGGGAAACGCTGTCTTCCGTCAACGGGTCATGCGCTTTTGTCGCATCCTGCTTCCGTTCGTTACAACTACGGCACGCGAGCGCGAGATTGTCCAGATTATCTGCGCCGCCGCGAGCGCGCGGGAGAATGCGATCTACCGCGAACCGCCCGGAATTGAACGCTTCCGGGTAGCGGCAGTATTCGCAAAAGCCGCCCGCCTGCGCCACTACCTGCGCGCGAAGCGTTTCTGAAACGACTGCCACAGCAGACTACTCCGGTCGAATTCCGAGTTGCGTCATCATGTCGCGCAAGGAGACGCCGCGCAGTCGGGCGAGTTCGGCGACGATTTCGAGGCGTTCGGCGTTCTGATGGTCGCGCTGTTCCAGGAGCGCGAGGAAGCGTTCCCGCTCGGATTCGGTGAGCGTTTCGGCATCGCTTTTTTCACAAAGCGCGCGGTATTCGCGGGTCTGCTCCGGCGCGAACAGGGTTTGCAAACGCAGCAGCAGTTCGCTTTCGCGGCCTGGCAGACCAGGCGCGCGACGAACGCCGTCCCACCGCTCGATGATGGTGCGCGTGAGCAGTGTTTCGACGGGAACCCCGACGCGCTGAGCATGGTTTTGCAAAAACTGTTCCAGCTCGTTGGGCAGCGTGATGATCAAGGACATAATGTTATTCTCGCCAGCATACATATTCTGGCATCAGTATAACCGAAGATTCAGAAAAACCGCAAACCCATTGGAGGCAGACTTGGCCTGGGCGGGGACAGGCGTTTGCGCGCGGGCTGCTTGCGTGAGGGCGGCGGGCAGGGCAAGGGCGGTTTTCAGGGAGGCGCAGCGTGCGGGCAGGATGTCTCTCCGTGTCAGCGGGAGGCGCAGGCGTTCTCAGGCGACGGCAAACTCTCCCGCTTCGCGCATACCGGGCGAGTAGAAACCCAGAACAATTCTGTCTTTCGGAACGCCCTCTTTCGCTACCTCGGCGGCACTTCCTTCCTCCGTGTTGTCGGTCAGCAACCAGATTTTACCGTCCCTTATCTCCAGATACGCCAGAAGCCGCGTGTCGTAGCGGCCTTGCGCGAAACTGACTTGCTGGAGCGTGTAGCGGTCATGCCGCACATTCTGCACACTGACGATCTTCCAGTCGCTCGGCAAGCGAGGCAGTTTTTCCCATTCGGCGAAGATGGCGCGGATCGCTTCGCGCAAAGCGTCCAGGGTTCCCATGCAACAATCTCCTCGCGTTCAACCGAAAAATAGAAGAAGGCAGGTCAATTGTCAGCAAAAAAACGCTGAACTATAGTCTTCGTGACGAGCGAGAAGAGGTCAGGGTTTCGGGGTGTCGGTTTTTGGGCTGTCGGTGCGGATGACGCGCGCGACGGTATGCGTTTTCCAGACCCGTCCCCGCCACGAAACCGTCGCCTCCAGGGGATAATCGCCCGCCGGTGTCGTGGAAGGCAGTTTCAGCGTGTAGCGCATCGCGCGGCGGCCATCTTCGCGGTCAATGTACAGCGAGCGCTTCTTGCCTCCGTCGAGCAGCCAGCCTGCCGGAACGCTCGTCAATTCCACGTCGGCGCGCAGATGGTCGGGAACCGCGCTGAGAACGTCCACGCTGACCGTCAATTTCGTCTGCCCAATAATGGCGACCGGCTGCGGACTGCTCGCCATTTGCGCCTGCAGCGGTTCCACGACCATGAACGTCGAAGTCGCCTGCACCTGCTTGCCGTTCTCCATTTCGCCGGTCACGACCAGCGTGTAAGAGCCGGTCGGCAGCGTGGGCGGAAGCGGCGTCCGGTATTTCAGGCGCAGGGTCTTGAGCGCGGGCAGAACGGGAACCGTCACTTCGCGAACCGTATTGATGGCGTTGGCCGAACCGCCCTGCCCCGTCCAGAGAAGACTGCGGATGGGAATCGCCTGATCGGTCTGGTTGAGGAGTTCCAGCGTGGCGAAAAGCGTCTGCCCGGCGATGCACTTGTCATCGGAGAGCGTCAGGCGCGGATTCACGCCCGCCATCGAAACGACCCGCGATTCAACGAGGGAGGCGTCGAGCAGCAAGTGCGGATCGAACGGCGGCGTGGGAACGTAGGCCGCAGCGGACATTGGCGGCAGAAATTCCCCGCGCAGGCCGATGTTCACGCCCGGTCGCAGGACGAGACTGGCCGTGTTTTTGGGAATTGCGACCTCGACGACCTGCGTGCCATTGACGGTTTTTACGGCGACCTGAAGGCTTTTCACGTCAATCGCCTTTTCGTTCCAGACCGGCGTGTCCTTGCTGTTGGCGGCGTCGAGCAGGCGGGCGACAACCGTGGGAGCCGCGCCTTCGGTCGTCCCGCCAATGACCAGTTCCAGATTGTCCGCGCCCCGCAGCCAGCCGTCGCCGCTCATGTCCACGTCGAAAATCACGCTGCTCGGCTGCGACGTTCGCGCGGCGAGATACAGGAAATTATCGTCCCAGTTGCAGTAAATCGTCCCCTGAATCGGGCCTTCGCCGATGGTGTAGAACGGGTCCCACTCCCCTTCGCCTAGCGCGCCGTCAACCTGGACGGAACGGCGTAGGCGCTGCGGATCGGTGACAAACCGGGGCCGCTCGCGAAAGTTGACGACGGGCGAAACCGGCGCGAGCGGCACGACGGTCGGCGGCGTCTGGATGGCAGGCTTCGCGCCTTCCGGCGCGGCAGGCTTTTCCTGCGCGCCCAAACCGCGCCCGGCGAACAGGCACAGCAGCCCAAGCGCAATCGGCGCGGTTTTGCCAATGGCCCGGAGCGAGCGGCGAGAACGATATTTGGGGGGCGAAAAACTTAGATATAGTGGCGGCACGTCCATTTCTCCCTGTCCTTAGTGTGCGCCTATTCTAATCGGTTTGCCGCCCTTCTGTCAAGCGAGAATAAATTTTCGCGCGATTTGTCCCACTCCCTACTCTGTTTTCTTCTCGCCCTCCGTTTGTCAATGCCCGGCGTGGAGTTTGTCGGCCAGCCACGCGATGCCTTCGCCAACCGCTTCACCGGGCAGTATATGGCCGGAATCGAACCAGCGGATTTGTTTCGGGTCGCCCGCCGCCTTGTACAGCAAATCGGTCGCCGCTTTGACGACC
>JBBRNU010000199.1:0-7371 GCA_038230115.1 Chthonomonadales bacterium
CGCCTATGATTACATTCCGCAGTATGGCAACGAGCAGTATTTGTGGCTTTCGGCCCTGCGGCGACGCTACCCCCATCTGCATCAAGACCATTACCTGCACCTGACGCCAGAATTATTGGCGCAAACCGAGCGGTCGTTCGTCAATAATTTTGTCGTGCTGGACAGCGAAACGCAGTACGGCATCACGTGTCCCCGGCATCCGCTGGCGGGTCAGGAGGGCATTCCGGGCCTGCTTTACACGCACGCGCTGTGGCAGGAACTGTACAAAACCTATTGCCAGCGCGACGCGACGCCCGCGATTTCTTCTCCGCGCGCCGTGTTGTCCGACGGGGAGGATTATGCCGATTGGCGATTGGACGACGCCCGATTGCGAACCCTGCGGCGGGCGGGATTCGCGTGGGAAGCGATGCTGGTCGAAACGCAAATTCTCGTCGCGCAGGCCGGTCTCGATGCTTCGCTCGCGTCGCCCGCGCCCTCGCAGCGTCCGCGCGACGAAATTGTTGCGCGCGATTGGGCGCGGGCGGATTTGCAGGCGCGTTTGGCGCAGCATCAGCAAACCGTCGCGCCGCAGGACACTTCGTCGGCCACCATCGCCCGCCTGCGAACGGCGCTGGCGGCCCGCGTGGGGGCTTTCGAGACCGATTCAAATCAGCGCGGCGAGGCGTTTCTGCACTTTTGTCTTCACGCGCTGAACGCGGAATTTTTGCAGGCCGTTCTGGAATGCCCCGCGTCTGGAGCGCAGGCCGAGATGACCGCCGTGTATGAGCAAGCGCACACGCGCGTGCAGGCCATCGGGCAGGCGCAGGCGGCAGAGCGGCACGAACAGGCGCTGGCGCACTATGCGGCGGGCAACCACGACCTGGCTTTTAACCGACTGCACGGCATCTTGCAGGATTTTCCGCATTACACGCCCGTCCTGAATGACCTGGCCGTTATGTACCACGAGCGCAGCGACCCGCATACGGCGTTGGGATTGATGCAGCGCGTGGTTGCGCTCGCCAACCGAGATTGGGACGCCCATCGGAACCTGGCCCGGCTGTGCGTAGAATTGGGGAAGGCCGAAGACGCAATGGAGATTTACGCGCGCGTGGCCCGCTTCTGTCCTGACAACGCCGAGGCGCGCGACGCTCTGGCCCTCCTGCAGCCGCGCGATCTGCCTTCCCTTCCGCAAGCGTCCGGCGTCCCTCTTCGCTCGCAAGGGCGCGAAACCGCCGCCCTGCCCTGCTGAAGCCAGGTTGAAATGTTGACATCATGTTGAAACGGCTCGCCGACAGTTCGCAGCTTTCGATTGTAGTACAGGGGCCGATTTTGCACAGCGCTCCGGTCACGACCCGCCAGGTCTGCCAGTCCCTGCGCCGCCACTTCCCGCTCGCCGAAATCATCCTCTCCACCTGGCAGGGCGAGGACACGGCGGGTCTGGAAGCCAATCGCGTCGTCTTTTCCCCCGACCCCGGTTCGCTGCCATTTCAGAACACCAACCTCAACCGCCTGCTCGTCAGCAGTCAGGCGGGCATCCAGGCGGCGAGTCGTCGGCTGGTTCTCAAAACCCGGACGGACATCGTGTTTCACAGCGACACCGTGCTGGACTTCTGGCAGCGTTTTCCCGATTACGCCGACGCCGACGACGCTGACGCAGGGTACGACGCTAATACCGACGACAAGGACACGGACGAAGGACTGCGCTTGTTTCAACACCGCGTCCTGATTCCGTCCATCTACACGAAAAAACCGTCCTGCCTTTCGCGGCACGCTTTTCATCCGAGCGACTGGTGCTTTCTAGGGCTGAAAACGGATTTGCAGACACTGTTCGACGTTCCGCTTGCCGGGCTGACCGACCTGACAACGCCCATGCCGCTCGACAATCCGCGCCAATTGCTGATTCGGCACGCGCTTGGCCCGCGCTATTCCAACGAGCAGTACTTATGGCTTTCGGCCCTGCGGCGGCGCTACCCGCATCTTAACCCGGCGCATTGGCTCGACCTGACGCCGGAACTGCTGCGCCAGTCGGAATGCGCCCTCGCGAATAATTTTGTTGTCCTGGACGCGGGCGCGCAGTTCGGAATCTTCACACCCAAGTATCCGCAGGCCGAAACGGTGTTTGGCCGCTTCGATTTGTACCGTCATGCGGAGTGGCGGGAATTGTACGCGCACTATTGCCAGCCCAGGAAAAACGAATCCGCTGCGATCAATCCGCTGCCGCAAGAGGAAGATTGGATTGATGGCGCGGATTGGGAGAACAATCGGCATATCGCGGCGCTGCGGGCGGGCGGGCGGCGGTGGGAAGCGATGCTGGCGGAGTGCGCGGCGGCGATGCGGGATTGCAGCCAGACCCGGCCCGCCGCTTACATCATGGGGCAGTGGGCGCGGCTGGAATTAGAGGAACTGGCGCGGCGCGAGCGACGAGAAGCGAACGGCGACAATGGGTTGGCGGAAATTTCCTCGACTCAGGCTGACTCGGAATTGGGGGGAAACCAATCGCAAGCGTCGCCGAAAGCGCATTTCGAGACGCTGTGTCAAACCCGCTTAAAAGCGCTGGAATTGAACACGCTTTGCGGGCTGGAACTGGAATTCGCGCGCGAACGCCTGCTCGAAACGATCATCACGGTCAAGATTTTACGGCTCGAATGGTGCGCGCAGTTCGGGCTTCGGCAGGATGTGGTGATTGCGTCCTGTTATAACGCCGTTCTGTGCGAACTGCGCGCTCGTCTCGACGGTCTGGAAGCGCACTGGCATCAGCGGGCGTTGGCGTCGCTGGCGCAGGGCGATTTGGACAGCGCCATCGCGACCCTGCAAACCCTTGTCGCCCACGCTTCCCATCATGCCGAAGCGCGCAACGACCTGAGCGTCCTGCTCTACCGGCGGGGCGATTGCGCCGGGGCGCGCGAGCAGGCGCGCATGGCGGTCGCCCTCGATCCCGCCGATCCCGACGCCCGCAACAACCTGGCTTTCTTAGAGGCCGGACTTTTTAACCCAACTCGCTGCTGACGCCTGCCGGACGCAGGGGCGGTCGGGGCTAAATACCCCTCCAGACATGGACCGACCCCCATCGGGGGCTGCAATGCCGCTCCGCCAAACCGTTTTCAGTCCGCTCAAGCAGACAAGCCGGAGAGCGCACCTAAGCCCGCGCAGGCGGGCTATGCATTTCAGGAAGGGGATTTATTCCCGTCCGCCCCTGCCAAACCCCACCCTTCCTCTCAGCGTTCTAATCCCGCGTCGCGCTGTCATTTTGGCGGCGCGGCGAGAAGAGACACGCGAGAGGTGAAAATCCGTTTGGCGACGCGGGCGACATCGGCTTCGGTAACGCTGGCAATCGCGCGCGGCAGGCCGCCGTCGAACGCGAACCCCGGCCCCATCGCTTCGGCCCAGGCGAGCAGATACGCCCGGTCGCGCGTTCGCTCGTGGCGCAGGGCGTAGCGCCCGATGGCGACGCTGCGCGCCCGGCGCAGTTCGGTTTCGGTCGGCGGGCGCGTTTGTATGGCGTCCAGTTCCCGATTCAGCAGGGCCAGCGCGCCGCCGGACTCGCGGCTCAGAGCGGCGGGCAGGGCGCGGCGCGCGTCCCACTGCAAAAAAGCGACCAGCGGCTCGGCCCGCTCGCCCGCAAAAGACGCCCCCACCTCGTACCCGATCCCCTGCCGGTCGCGCACGTCCTGAAATAGCCGCGCGCCATGCCCGACGCCCAGCAGCGCGTGCAGGACGACGAGCGCGGGATAGTCGGGATCGGCGGGCGGCAGGCCGGGCATCGCGACCATCGCCCAGGCCGACGCGCCCGACGCAGGCAGCGGTAGCGTATCGAAAGTTCGGGCCGCTTCCCCGGCGTTCGTCGGACGGGCGTCATTTCGACGCGGCGCGGGCGCGGCCCGGTCATAATCTACAAGCGTGTTATCGAATTGCGACTGGACGCGCGCGGCGTCGAAACCGCCCGCAACCGCGATCACGGTCTGCGCCGGCAGATACCGGCGGCGAAAGTACGTTTGCGCCTGCACGGTCGTGACCCGTTGCAGGGCCGCCAAATCCGGCTCCGCCATGCCGTCGAGTCGTTCGCGCGCCCTGGCATATAATTGCGCGGCGGGCTGCCGGTCGCGTTCCTGCCGCTCGCGCAGAATCAAGTCGCGGGCGCGCGTCAGGGCGGCGGCATCGAAATCGGCATTCTTCAGGCTTTCACTCAACAGATAAATGGCTTCGCGGGCCTGCGGCGGAACCGTCAGGCAGGTAATCGCCACGAAATCCCGCGCGCGAAACGTTTCCAGACTGCCTCCGACCTGCGCGACCGAGGCGGCAATGGTTTCGAGCGAGCGGTTGGCGCTGCCAAAAAACAACGCCCGCGCCGTGATTTCGCCGATGGCCGCTTCGGTCTGGCTTACGTCCGCGCCTGTCCTGACGAAAATGGTAATCGCGACTACCTCGACGTCCGGTTCGGGTTTCAGAACGAGCCGAACGCCGTCCGTCAGCCCGACGCGCCGAACCGCGCCGTCCGTCTGCATCGCCAGACAGGAACTCGCGCGCGTAAGGGACGCGAAAACGATAAGCAGGAAAAAGCCGCGACAAAGCCGCCTTGAAATCGGACTTGAAGTGGGCGCGGAATGGGGCGTGTGAGGAATTGTCTGCAACTTGAACTTGCCGCTTTCACCAATGTCACGCACATTACGGGGAGGAGGCGGGCGGCGCGAGTTCCAGGCGCAGCGCGCGGTCGGGGTTCAGATAACGGCGCGCGAACTGCTGCATGTCGGCGGGCGTCAGGGCGAGAACGCGGGCGCGAAACGCTTCCGGCCCGTCGCCGCCCGTGATTTCGGCGTACCCGACGGCCCGCGCCAGCCCCTGATTGGTTTCGGTATCGAATTGCAATCGCCCCAGCAGCCGCTGTTTCGCCGCGTTCAGTTCGGCAGGGAAAACCGGGTTCGCGCCCAGCCCCGCAACGGCGCGGAGGAGCGAAGCCGCCAGGGTCTCCAATCGCGCCCCAGCTTCCCCGCCTTCCTTCAATGCGGACGATGCCGACAATGCCGATGGGGAGCGCGGGAAGGAACGCGGGGACGAATTCGCCTCGGCGGCCAGACTCGCCAGCACGCAAAACAGGCTGCCGTCGCGCCGGGGCGTACAGCGCGCTTCCGGTCGGAAGGAGGCCAATCCCGCCAGCGCCAGACGCCCGCCGCCCTCGGCCGGTCCCAGCAGTTCGACGGCTGCGAGGGCCGCGCACGCCCAACGCCCTTCGGACGCGGCAGGCGCGGGAAACGCGAACCCGACCCGTCCGTCCCCCGCCGAAAGTCCGGCATCGGCGATCCGCAGGCGTTCGATTCCCATCGTTGTCAGCCTGCTTCCTCTGTTCCGCGCCGCATCTCCCATTCCTTTTTCTACGTCTGCGCGCGGCGGCGCGTCTTCCCTTCCATTTCCGGCGTTCATGGACGACGCCTGCCAGCCGCCGAAAACGCGCCGGGCCAGTTCCCGCCCTTGCTCCGGCGTGACATCGCCCGCCAGAACGAGCGCGCAGCGGGCCGGGGCATAGGTTCGGCGATAAAACGCGGCGAGCGTGTCGCGCCCGCGCGCCGCAATCGCCCCCGCCGTCCCGCCCGGCGAATGGCGGTAAGCGGACGCGGACAATCCGCGCGCGTACAGCAGGTCTACCAGCCGCGCCATTGGGTCGCTGTCGCGCCGGGCCAGCTCGTCGAGAATGACGCCGCGCTCGCGTTCCACTTCGCCATCGGGCAGGGTCGCGTTTTCGATTACGTCGGCGACCACGCGCAGGGCGGCTTCCAGATGCTCGCTCGCGACCGTCGTATAAAAATGCGCGTAATCCGGGCCGGTCGCGGCGTTCAGCGTCGCCCCCAAATTTTCGACGTCTATGTCGGCCTGCCCCGCGCCGCGCGTTGCGGTTCCCTTGAACAGCGTGTGTTCCAGAAAATGCGCGCAGCCCAGTTCGTCGGGCCGTTCTTCCCGCGCGCCTGCCCGCACCCACAGGTCAATTGCGACCAGGGGCGTGACGTGACGCTCGCGCACCAGCACGCGCAGACCGTTGGCAAGCGCGGTCGGTTCGGCGGGAAGGAAACGCCATCGCGCGGCAGGCGCAGCAAGTCTGGAAGGAGTGGCGGGGGCAGCGCGCGATGCCTGAACCCTGCCCGCCAGCCCGCCCGCCCCCAGAATCGCGATCAGCAGAACCAGACCGGCGCTGGCGGCTTTGAGCAGGTCGTCGGCCAATGCGCGCCCGGCGCTGTGCGGATAGCGCTCCTTGAACAGCCGCAGCAAAATCCGGGCTTCCTCGCGCCGGTCGAGCCGATGCACGTAGAGCGAAATGACCTTGAGACTGGCGGTTTCGGCTTCCACGCTGTCGGGGGCGCGCACGGTCAGGGCGCGCAGGGTTTGCGCGGCCAGATCGAAGCGCTCCACTTCTTCCAGCGCGCCGCCCAGCGCGAACAGCTGCCCGGTCGGAAGCGGCGCGTCGTTCAGCCCCTTTTCCCGCATCTCAGCGTACAGCAGCGCGGCCTCGACGCGCGCGTTTCGGCTCAACTGGAAAGCGATCGCCGCAAGATAACTTTCCGACGCCTGCTCGCTGTCGCCCAGCGCCAGCCACGCCCGCGCCAGTTCTACCCTGGCCGTCGCCGAGTCGGGTTCGCGGGCCAGCAGTTGCTCCCAGCGTCGAATCGCCGCGCCAGGCTCGTTTGTATCCATGTCCTGCCGGGCGTCCTGCGTCAGATACGCGCGCTCCCCGGCCTGATCCAGTTTCAGCAGATACGCGCAGGAGAGACCAAAAATAAAGCCGCCGACGTGCGCCCAGTGCGCCACGCCCGCCGCTTCCGCCCCCGCCCCCAGGCTCCACAGTCCGGCCCCGATTTCGTAAGCGAGAAAGACCGCCACGACCGCCACGACGTGCGGACGAAACGGCAGCCCGACGAACGCCAATCGCGCGCGATAATAGCGCACGGCGTACAAGCCGATCAGCCCGGCGCAGGCCGCAGACGCCCCGACAATCGGGATTGCGGCGGTGGCGGGCGGCAGCAGCGAAAGCGTCACCAGGGTTTGCAGCGCGCCGCCAACCGCGCCGCCTGCCAGATACAGCGCCAGGAAACGACCCCGGCCTACGGCGTTTTCCACGCCCGCGCCGAAAACCCAGAGATAGAAAGCGTTGAGGAGAAGATGCCCGAACCCCTCGTGGACAAAGGGGTAGGTTAAGAGAGTCAGGGGCTGGAAATGCGCGGGAACCAGGCCAAGAATGTAAAGCCATTTCTCCGACGGCCCGCCCGAACGCTCCCCAAAGGCGAGGGCGACCGCCACGACGACGGTCGCCAAAAGCACGCTCAGGGTGGCGTAAGGCCGAAGCGTCGGCCCCCGGTCACTGGCATAAGGCAGCAGCATAAAAACCTTCGACCTTGATGTCTAGCGTTC